>NZ_JBANBA010000219.1:0-4936 GCF_059803475.1 Bradyrhizobium sp. UFLA05-89
GCATTATGCCGTAAGCGGGATTATGCCGCATGGCCGAGTTTTGCGGCTGCCACATCCGCTTTCGGCCATGCGGCAGTTCGGCATAATCAGAGCGTTTCCAGGAAGGCGAGCAGTTCGTCGCTGGGACGATACCGCCCAGGATGCGTTTCGGGGCGAGCGACCTGAGAGAGCGCTTTCTCCTTCAGCCGCATGTCGGCGTGGATATAGATCTGAGTTGTTTCCACGGATTCGTGCCCGAGCCACAGTGCGATCACGGATTGGTCAACGCCGTGATGCAGCAGCTCCATCGCGGTACTATGGCGTAGCGTGTGTGGCGTGACGCGTTTGCCTGCAAGGCGCGGGCAGGCTCGCGATGCTACGAGGGAATGCTTGCCTACCAGATGTTCCAATGCATCGCGGCTGAGCCGGTCGCCCCGGATTGACAGGAACAGCGGCCCGTCGCTGTCAAGGCGTTCGCCCATCCAGACCTGGATCAGTTTGGCCGTATCACGACGAATAGGCGTGGTGCGTTCTTTTCGCCCCTTGCCGATGCACCGGATATGAGCCCCGGTGCTAAAGATCACGTCCTTGCAGCGCAGGTTGATCAGTTCGGACGCCCGCAAACCGGTCTGAACTGCAAGCACCAGCAGGACGTGATCACGCCTCCCAACCCATGTCGTTCGATCAGGCGCCGCCAGCAGTGCCGCTATCTCCTCAGCGTCAAGGAACGTCACACTCCGTTTTACGTACCGCTTGTTCGGCATTGAGAGAATGCGCTGGCAATGAAGAAGCCAGCTGGGGTCGGTCAATGCAACGTAACGGAAGAACGAGCGGATGGCCGCAAGACGCGTGTTGCGGGTGCGTGCCGTGTTGCCGCGCGCTGTTTCCATATGGGTCAGGAAGTCGGCGACAAGATCCGCGTCGAGATCTTCGATCGTCAGCTTCGTGGGTGGCTTTCTAGACCGTGCACTTGCGTACCGGATCAGCAACCGGAATGTGTCACGGTAGCCAGCGACGGTGTGGCGGCTCGCTTCCATCTGCGTGCAGAGCCGATCGGTGAAGAAGCGCTGGATCAGCGCCGGAAAGCTGGTCGCCTTCATCGGATTTCCGCCTCCACTGTCGCGCCTGTTATCCGAGCGGAGGCCAGCTCCAGCAGTTCCGGGACCGCCTCGATATACCAATAGGTATGGGCGGGGTTGGCATGACCGAGCCATGTCGTGAGCTTGATCATCTCGCGGCCGACGTCCTTGCCCGACTGATACCAGCTCAGCATCGTGCGCACCGCGAAGGTATGGCGAAGATCATGGATGCGGGGTCCACGGCCGTGCCGAAGATAAAGCTGCGGCTTTCGCAGTCCGATCTGCTGGCATACCTGCGCGAAGTTGTAGCGCGCACCGCAATCGCGAAGTCGATGCCCCTCGCAGGTCACGAAGAATGCTTCCGCTCTGCGTCCGAGTAGCCGGTCCCGCTCGCGACCGTAGCTTTCCAGTCGCTGCACGACGCTCGGGTCCAGCGGCAGCAATCGCTCCTTGCCGAGCTTCCCCTGGCGGACATGAAGCAAGCCGGATTGGGAATCGAGATCGGCAGGGTCGAGACCGAGAGCTTCGCTGATCCGAAGTCCGGTCACGGCGATAAGGCCGAAGAGCGTCGAGCAGGTCAGGCCGCGCATGCCGTAGACCGAGGGAAGAGTCCGCGCATACTCGATGATCGCGACGATTTCGGTCTCACTATAGATATATGGATGCACGCGTTGAACACGACCGGGCACCAGTCCCCTGGGCGGTGCTTCATGCTTGGGGTCTATGCCATGCAACCATTCCGCAAATAGGCGAGCCACCCTAAAGCGTGTTGCCCGGGTTCCGGAACTGGCAGAGGACAAGCTCTCGAGCCAGCGCATGATCAGGTTGCTATTGACGTACGTCATGTCCTCGCGGTCGGCGAAGATAGCGAAGCGACGTAGTATGCGTTCATCAGTGCTCAAATTGGCGCCGAGCTGTCTTCTGACGGTCAGGTAGCGGTCGACTTCGGCCAGGAAGCTCATCGTACCACCTCCGTGACCGGCCAAGGTTGGGCGATGGAACGCAGGGCATCCGTGTCAAGCTTCGCGTAAATCATCGTCGTCGCTCGCGACCGATGCCGCAGCAGGTCGCCGACCTCTTCCAACGAGGCGCCGGCGCGAATCATGTTCGTCGCCAGGCTGTGGCGCAGAACATGCGATCCCACGTAGGGTGTCGGCGGCTTCACGCCCGTCGCAGCGAACGCCTCCTTCAATATGGTGTTGATAACCTGGCTGTCCTTGAACGGGCGGTTTGGTGCCCGATGCGTCACGAACAGCGTGCGCGTGGTCGTTGAGGTTCGCTCCTCCTGTAGATACCCGATGATCGCTTTGCCGACGTCTGGCGGGATCGGCAGCCGGTCATGGCGCTGCCCTTTTCCACGAACGAGAAGCTCGCCCGAGCGCCAATCTACGTCATCCAGCTGGATTGCGATCACCTCCGGCGCGCGCAGGCCAAGGCGGGCCATCAGCAGTAGCATTGCATAGTCCCGGGCGCCATGCCGCGGATTGGCGCGCACTGAGGCCAGAACTGCCTCCACCTCGTCCGGCGACAAATAGCGAGGGAGCCTTGCGCCCCAAGGTTTATGGGCCCTGGGAACGCAGAGGGACAGATTTGTCGTCGTGAGGCCCTGCGCGAACAGATACTGTAAGAAGCTACGCAGATGCGTTGCCGGTGTCTTGTCGCGGAACGGGCGCTTGCGCGAGAGTAGGTGCTCCAAGAACGCCACAACGGCCCGGGTGTTCAGTGCAGCCAGATCGAGCATATGGTCGCCGAAGCGATGATGGAGAAAGCGATCCGCGAACCGAAGCACATGATAGACCGAACGAGGGCTGAGTCCGCGCTGCCGCAAAAGATAGGTCTCGAAGCTACTTAGCAGTCCGTGACGCTCGGCCTGCGCAGGCGTAAGCGGTGGTCGTGTTGCCACTCCTATCTCAATGAGGTGTGCAACGAACAGCCTGGCAAGATTAGGAATCTTGATCTGGCTCTTCGGTGTGGCCGGCAACCGCCGCCCCACTGCGACAGCAAGGTCCGGTGTCAACGCCGACGGCGCAATGCCCTCGGCTTCGAGTAAGCGACCGAAGCGTCGAAGCAGGTAGCGATAATTCGTCAAGGTCTCAGGTTTGTAGTTCCTGGACGAAAGGCTTTCCTCGAACGATGCTAAGTAGGGATCAAGGCAGCAACAGGTAGTCTGGTCGGATTCCATTTGTGTGCTCCATGCTAGTGGAGCGACGAACTTCAACTCAAACGCCTCGACATGTAATAAGCTATGGGCCGAACTGTCTTTTGGATATTGCGCATAGGGCGGATTGGCTCTGCCTACGCGAAGCGCGAGCTATCAATTAATACAACCCCCGCAAGAGAGTAAAATACCTCTCCGCTCCGGCATGGAAGCTCAAGACGATGAAGACCGTTTCTGCTGACATGATACCGGACCACTTTTGGCGGTTTAGGTAGAGACATTGCTTGCGCGGCATTTAGTGTTTGGGTCGGCAAGCGCTGCTTGTCGCTCCCCCTAGGAACCACCGCTTCGGGGTGGTATTGTCCCTACATCATCGGCCGAGGCTATGCCGTAGGCGTCGATGGCTGAGAGACACCGTGCTCCCGCCTGCGAAGTCAGGGAGCGTGGCCATGCCGATCATCCGCCAAATCTTCCATCCTTTGCCCATCGACGCAGCGCACGTAGAAATGGCCCGCCAATCGATCCGCGAGGCGCTCGCGGTGCTGAGGCAGCCGCAGGCCGATACCTTCCTCGGTCGGGAGTCTTACAAGCCGTTTCCAAAGGAAAACACCGAAAATAACATAAGTGATAGGAACGGGGCCTCTCCGGGGTCATTGTTGCGGGATGATTGATCCGCTGCTCGCACGTGCCCAGCTCGCCATTGAAGAGAGCCAAGCTCTTCAAGAGACAAAGCGCGCCCTGCAATCCGAGCAACTGCATAGTCGCGAAGCACTTCGCCTCTCCGTGATGGAGAGCGCGATGTATCGGACGGAAAGCAAGGCAAGCCGGGAAGATCGGGAATAGATGGATCACTCAGCGAACGCGAAACGTTACCGCGACCAAGCCGAAGAACTTCGAGCTAAGAGTGATCTGATGAAAGACCCGGACACGCGCGCTCAATACGGCCGGATGGCGGAAGCCTATGACAAGCTGGCGGAAGGCCAGGACGACTTGGCTCGGAACACGAGAGCCAAGTAGGATACATCGACTATAATCAACGGCTCAGGTCAGCTTCTGGCTCGTGGCTGACCGCAGCGCAGAGCCCGGCCATGGCCGAAGATCACCCCAACACCATCATTCGCTGTCCGAAGTGCAAAAGGCCGACCCGCCTATTGGAGCGCGTTTGGAACGTGAAGTCCGGGACCTACGCCCGCATATTTAGGTGCCAATGCGGCGAGTTAGTCTGGGACGACTAACGGAACCAGACACTATAACCTAAGTTAATATCCCGGCGAACGGACCCGGGAGCGATGCCATGTCGCCTGAGCATCGGGAGTGGCTAGAGCGCTACGTCGAGGCGCAGAGGCGGCGGCTCGAAGCCGGTACTGAGCGCACCCGAGAGATGCTACAGCGCTCGCGCGATCTCCTCGCCCAGTCGGAGGAAATTCTACAGCAAAGCGCCGCTATCATTCGGCACGAGCGGCGCCAAGAGTAAGGCCGCCTCAGTTGGCAGCCTTTTTACCTCAGCCCACATCACATTGACTTCCGCTGTAGGCCCATCAGCGACATCGGGAGACGTCCGTCCGCTGTTAGGGGTTGAGCAGACCTCAGGGGGGCCGGCAGCTGAATGAGTATACAGCCCAGCTAGTCGATTATGCCGAACTGCCGCATGGCCAAGACCAGGCGTAACCGCCATCAACCGCGGCCATGCGGCATAATCCCGCTTACGGCATAATGACCG
>NZ_JBANBA010000021.1:0-98604 GCF_059803475.1 Bradyrhizobium sp. UFLA05-89
GGGCGCTCCATCGCTTTGTTGCCGCGACGATGGTGCCATGGCCTCGCCGCTCGGCCCATAGCATCTAAACCGCTCGCCCTTGGAGGCTTTCGGACGCCGGCCGCCGAATACGCCGCGCCGTCCCTCAAGCGGCCGGCATCCGAAATCCTTCACATGTGCAGACTCATGCAATGCAGCAAACAGCACCTTCTCACTCCATCAACTTGTCAGCGCGCGCCAACAAGACCTCGGGAACCGTCACACCCATCGCCTTAGCGGTCTTGAGGTTGATCACCAGTTCGAATTTCGTCGGCTGTTCGACCGGCAGATCGGCAGGCATCGTGCCGCGCAAAAGGCTCGCCGCAAATCGGGCAGTAAGGTCTGCTAAGTGATCCTCGGATGGGCCGTAGCCGATAAAGCCACCGTTCTCGGCCCAGCTGGCCCACATATAGATGGTTGGAAGGCGCAGTGCTGCAACTCGTTCTATAATCAGCGGAGTATTGCCGTCGAGCATCCCGGAATTAAGAATATTCAGCGCCGAAGCCCCCGATGTGCGTGCCTTGTCGATAGTCGCTGCGATCTCCTCAGCTCTGGTGATGCGATAGATTGAAAGCTCGACGTTTTTTGCGCGCGCCGCATCTTGCAGAGTGCGAGCCATCGCCTCAGTTGGGTTGCTGGGATCGGCGAGAGCCGCCATGCGGCGAATTCCAGGCATGGCTTCGATCAGGATGTCTTGCCGCACGCCGTCAAGCTCAGGGGCAAAAATGCTGATCCCCGTGATATTGCCATTGGGCCGGGCGAACGATTTCACCAATCCCTCCCCGACCATATCGCCTGTGATCCCAACGATGGGAATGCTCTTGGTTGCCTGCTGTACGGCGTTAACTGCCTCGGGTCCAGCAGCATAGATGACATCCGGTTGGGCTATGACCAGCTTCGCCACATGTTGCGAAATCAGATCGATATGAGGTGCAAAGGCGAGGTAATCAATCGTGAGGTTTTGGCCTTCAATGAAACCGGCGCGCCGTAGTTTGTCGAAAAAACGTACGTTAAAGGGTATGTCGCGAGGATGCGGAGACAAGCAACCCAGGCGATAGGTCCGTCCCGCTTTCTGGGCCTGCGCTGAGAGCGGCAACGCCGCCACCGCACCGCCGACAAGCGTCATGAAATCGCGCCGTCGCATTTCGTCGCCCTCAAGGCCGAGCGACAGCCTAACATAGGCTTCAAAATCCTACGGGTATTGTGCATTGGAGCAATATGCGCGCTGATGTCGCAGATGGGTCATTTTCGACGGGATTCATCAGGGATTGTCGGCAGGTTGATGTCCGCTTCTGCTCGTAAGCGCCGAACCGGGGCCGAGCCGGAAGCGTTGCAACAGGATCAAACATGTCGTCGGGTGGCGACGCGCTATGACAGGCTTGCTGCCAACTACCTTGCCTTCGTTCAACTCGCGTCAATCAGGCTATGGCTGCGCCTTAATGAGTCCAGGGCGGCGATGTTTCATGGCGCTGGCTTTCGCCACGAAGCGGCAAGGAGCGTCCACTCGGTCTAGGTGCGATGATACAACAATACCCCTGATTTGCCCGATGCGTCAATCAATTTCGTAAAATCAGCAATGCGTCGCGCCATCAGCCGTTCTACTTTGCATGGGGTTGTTTTCGACATTTTAGTTTTGCCCCGGTCTCGCCCCACCCGGCGCCGGCGCTCCGCGCAGGCTGGCGAGCAGCTCCTGCGACGGCCAGCAATCGACGGTCAGGCCCGCGCGCTGCTGGTACTGTCCGATTGCCCGCCTTGTGACAGTACCAAGCCGGCCATCGATCGCATCGGAATAATAGCCGCCCTTGGCGAGCTGGGTCTGGATCGCCGCGACCTCGCTGTTGCGCAGCGGCTTGAGCTTGGCCCAGGGCTTTTCGAACGGGGCGCCGCCGGCGATGAGGTCGGCGAGATGCCCGACGAACAGCGCATAGACGTCGGATTGGTTGTAGCTGCGGATCGCCTGGAAGTTGGCGAAGACGAGGAAGGCCGGGCCGTAAACGCCAGCAGGCATGACCAGTTGCGCCTGGTCCTGCAGCATGCCGGTGGCGGTGCCGGCATCGCTCACCGGCGTGACGCCGAGCTTCAGCCAGGCTTCGAGCGGCCGCTTGATGTCGGGCGAGCTCTCCACACAGCTCACGGTCGGCGGCAGACGAACCTCGAACCCCCATCGCTTGCCGCGCTGCCAGCCATAGTCGCGAAGCTGCTTGGCGCCCGAGGCGAGCGCGTCGGGGATGGAGCGCTCGAGATCGATCTTGCCGTCGCCGTCGCCATCGGCCGCGAATTTTGGGAAGTCCGAGGGCTCGAACTGTGTCTGGCCCATCGCCCCCGTATAGGAGCCCTTCGCGTCCAGGCTGATGGTGCCCTGCTGGACCAGGTCGAGCGCGATCAGGAGCTCGGTCCGGAACAGGTCCTTGCGGCGGCCGAGATAGGCCTGCGTCACCAGCGCCTGGAACACGGGATGGCGCTGTACTTCAGTTCCGTAATCGGTCTCGCGGCCCCAGATCGCGATGACGACGTTGCCGGGGACGCCGTAGGCGGCCTCGATGCGCGCGAGCAGGTCGCGGTAGGTTTGGAAATGCCGCGCGCCGGTCCTGGCCAGCCCTGTGAGCTGTTGCCGGGGCAAATAGTCCGCCGGCAGCTTTACGAATTCGGCCTGCTCCTTCACGGGGCGGCCGGGGATGACGAGATCCGGCAGGCCAAGATCGAGCTGGACATCGGTCGCGCGGTCGAACACCGCCTGCTTCACGCCGCGTGCCTTGGCGTCCTGCCATAGCTGCGCGCGCCACGCGTCGAAGGCGGGGTCGGCGCGAGCCTCCAGCACCTGCATCAGCACGACGAGCGCGATTGTTCCAGAGATCGCCGTGCGTCGTAAAAGGTCCATGAGGCGAGGGTGTCTCACGCGACCACCAGTCCGACCGCCAGCGCCAGCCCGCAGAGATAGGTGAACAATGCGCCGGCAAAGCGCGCCGGATTGGGCCGGTTGAGCGACTTGCCCCACAGCAGCCCGGCGGCAAGGGAAAAGCGCGCGATCGTCGCCACCACGATCGTCACGATGATCCAGCCTGGGGCCGGGCGCGTTGCGAACCAGAGAAACATCGCCGCGAAGAACGGCGCGTATTCGGCCGTGTTGGCATGCGCCCGCACCGCGCGGTGAATGGGGTCGGTGGGGCCGAGGTCATGGCCGATGCTCCGCCTGAACCTGCCGCGCAGGATCGAAACGTAAAGCCCGAGGCCGAACAGCAGCAGGCCGAGCAAGGCGGTGCAGATGATGGCGACGTTCATCGCAGTCTCCCCCCAAGAATCGAGGCGGAAGCAGATCAGATTGCGCCGTTCTGGGAAAGTCCGGCCGGCGGATCCCGACGCCCGTCGGCGCGACAAAGCTTCTTTTCCGCGGAGCCGATGTCCGCTACCCTTGCCGCTAGCCACCGGGTTAGGTGGCGTAGCCGCGTCAATTTCAGCATTGATTGATTGGGGCGGCTCATCTGCCGCGAGACTGTCCTTGGAAAAACGGGGCGGAGCCATGATCAACCGAGATTCGGCAGCTCTCTTGTCGCCGATCGAGCGCGATCTGCGACTCGATCTCTTCCGCGGCATCGGCTTGTGGATGATCTTCCTCGATCACATCCCGCACGACGTCGTGTCGTGGCTGACCTTGCGCAACTACGGATTCAGCGACGCCGCCGAGTTCTTCGTCTTCATCTCCGGCTATCTCGTCGGCTGGATCTACGCGCCGATCGTGCGGGGCGGCTTCTTCCTCGCCGCACTCAAGCGTCTGTGGAAGCGCACGGCCGAACTGTATGTCGCCCACATCATGCTGTTCCTGCTGTTCACGGCCCAGATCGCGCGCACCGCGCGGCGGTTCGACAACCCGATGTATGAGCACGAGTTCAACGTGTTCAATTTCCTGGCGCATCCGGACGAGCTGATCGGCCAGGCGATCCTGCTGAAATACAAGCCGGTCAATCTCGACGTCCTGCCGCTCTACATCACGCTGGTGTTCGCCTCGCCCTTCATCGTGTGGTGCCTGGTGCGGCGCCCGAACCTCACGCTGGCTGCATCCGCAGTGCTCTACGTGCTGTCGCGCTGGTTCGACTGGAATGTCGCGTCCTATCCGCCCGGCACGACCTGGTACTTCAATCCGTTCTGCTGGCAGCTGATGTTCGTGTTCGCGGCCTGGTGCGGCTCCGGCGCGGTGGACCAGATCGCGAAATGGGTATGGTCGAAGCCTGTGATGGGACTAGCGGCCGCCTGGATCGCCTTTGCGTTCCTGATCGTGATGACCTGGCACGTTCATACCCTCGAGGCGTTGATCCCCAAGTGGATGATCAAGGCGATCTACCCGATCGACAAGACCGACCTCGACATGCTGCGCTTCACGCACTTCCTGGCGCTGGCGGTCTGGGTGACGCAGCTCGTGCCGCGCCACTGGAAGGCGCTTCACACCAAATGGCTGCGCCCGGTCATCCTGTGCGGGCAGCACTCGCTGCCGATCTTCTGTCTCGGCGTGTTCCTGTCGTTCTCCGCACACTGGATCCTGACCCAATATACCAAGGGCACGTGGGAGCAACTCGCTGTCTCCTTCGCCGGCATTGCGGTCATGATCGTCGTTGCGTGGCTGTTCGACCGGGCGAAACAAATTCCGGACCTGTTCGTGGACGTGCTCGAGGAGGAAGAGGAGCCCGAGCCGGTGCCCGATCGCGACAAGACAGCCCCTGTCGTCGCGGCCGGTGCCGGCAGCTGAGAGGCGATTGCGGCGCTCGAATTTTGGCGAATTCTCATGGAGAGGTTCATGTCGAGAGGCTGGTTGACGATCGCGGGCACCTTGCTGTTCCTCACCTGCACCGCAGCCGCGCAGGCGCCGTCGCCCGAGGCGATGAGCGCGGCGCGCAAGCTCGTGATCACCATGAAGACGGCGGAGCAATATCGCGCGCTGCTGCCGCAGCTCCTGCTCAAGCTGCGCCCCGTCCTGGCCCAGGACAGGCCCGAGATCGAGCGCGACTTCGACGCCATGACGGCGACGAGCTCGGATATCTACGCGCCGTTCGTCGACCAGATGATCGAGCAGATCGCAGCGGTCTATGCCGCCACCTTCACGGTGGACGAGCTGCGCCAGATCGAGGCCTTCTACGCCCAGCCGGCGGGGCGGAAGCTGCTGGAGAAATCGGACGCGCTGACGCAGGCGAGCGCGCAGATCGCCCAGGATGTCAGCCGCAAGGCCGCCGACGAATTGAAGCAGCGCCTGACCGAGGCGCTGCGGCAAAAGGGGCACAAGCTCTGAGCCTGCCGTGGAGGCGCGACAAAAGCCCACGAGCAAGCACACGAGAATGACTTGCGTTAAGGCGTCAGGATGGCCCCGCAATGCTCGTTGCGCGCAGGTCCACTCAAATTGACCGGCAACGCCGTTGAAATTATAGCTTCCCTCAACGCCAAACGAAAAACACGACGGGGGAAGCCAGCATGACCGATATCTCGGCCACCATCTCGAAGGCCCGCGAGCATTCGATCGGCGATCTCCTGCGCCGCTCGGCAGCCCGCGAACCGAACAAGCCCGCTGTTTCCTGCGGCAGCGTGAAGTGGACCTTTGCCGAGCTCGACAGGATCTGCAATCGCCTGGCGCGCGGCCTCGATGACCTCGGCGTCCGCAAGGGCGATCGTCTGGCGGTGCTTTCGCGCAATTCCCACGCGTTCGCAGCGCTGCGCTTTGCCGTGGCGCGGGTCGGCGCGGTGCTGGTCCCGATCAACTTCATGCTCAATCCGGACGAGATCAATTTCATCCTGAAGAATTCCGGTGCGAAGGTGCTGGCGACCGGTCCCGATTTCGTCGAGCCCGCGCGCGCCGCAAGCGCCAAGGACTGCGCGGTGGAGAAGCTGATCTGGCTGCCTGGCGAGGATCCGGCGTCGCCGCCCGTAGGGCTCACCAATTTCGGCGATCTCCTGCATTCCGACGGTTCGTTCTTCGAGGCATCCGTCGATGCCCGCGACCTCGCCCAGATCATCTACACCAGCGGCACGGAATCGCTGCCCAAGGGCGCGATGCTGACCCATGAAGCGGTGATGTGGCAGTATGTGAGCTGCATCATCGACGGCGGCATGAGTGCGCATGACAACGTGCTGCACGCGCTGCCGCTCTACCATTGCGCCCAGCTCGACGTGTTCCTGGGGCCGCAAATCTATCTCGGTGCGTCCGGCGTGATCACGGGCAAGCCCACCGCCGACAACATCCTGGCGCTGATCGCGTCTCACCGGATCACCGCCTTCTTCGCGCCGCCGACGATCTGGATCGCGATGCTGCGCTCGCCCCATTTCGACAAGACCGATCTGTCCAGCCTGCAAAAGGGGTATTACGGCGCCTCGATCATGCCGGTGGAGGTGCTGCTCGAATTGCAGCGTCGCCTGCCGAACGTCAAATTCTGGAATTTCTACGGGCAGACCGAGATCGCGCCGCTCGCCACCGTGCTCCAGCCCGAGGACCAGCTCCGCAAGGCCGGCTCGGCCGGCAAGCCGACGATCAACGTCGAGACGCGCGTGGTCAACACGGCGATGGAGGACGTCGGGGTCGGTGAGGTCGGCGAGATCGTGCACCGTTCGCCGCATCTTCTGTCCGGCTATTACAACGACCCGGCGAAGACCGCAGCGGCATTTTCCGGCGGTTGGTTTCATTCCGGCGATCTCGCCACCGTCGATGCCGAGGGCTACATCACTGTTGTCGACCGCGTGAAGGACATGATCAAGACCGGCGGCGAGAACGTCGCGAGCCGCGAGGTCGAGGAGATGGTCTACCGCATTCCCGCGGTGTCGGAGGTCGCGGTGGTCGGGCTGCCCGATCCGCGCTGGATCGAGGCGGTCACCGCGATCATCGTGGTCAAGTCCGGCGAGACGCTGGACGAGGAGAGCGTCATCAAGCATTGTGCGGGGCAGATGGCGCATTTCAAGGTGCCCAAGCGCGTGGTGTTCGTCGACAGCCTGCCGAAGAATCCGAGCGGCAAGCTGCTCAAGCGCGAACTGCGCCAGCGCTTCGTCGGCAGCGACACGCTCGACAAGGCGATCCAGAAGAATTTCGGGACGTGAGAGCTCAATACTTCTTCATCGCCGCGCCGAAGGCGAGCCACAGCACCGTCGAGGCCAGCCCGAAGCCACCGAGCAGCAGGAAGGTCGGGCCGTAGCCGATCCATTCTGCGATCCAGCCGCCGAGCGCGGGGCTGAGGCTTGCCCCGACGCCCTGCACGGTGATGACGGCGCCCTGGCCGAGATTGATGCGGCCGGTACCGTTGAGCGAGCGCGCGACCACGCCGGGCACGGCGACCGTCTGCAATCCCGTGCCGATGCCGTCGAGCACCTGCACCGGTACCACGCCCCACCATCCCGTGAGGAAGTAGGCGAGCACGCCGCGGATCGGCAGGAACATGAAGGAGACCAGGATCACCGGCCAGTAATTGCGCTTGCTCGCGACCTTCATGGCGATCAGAGACGTCGCGACCATCACGCCTTGCGCAACTACTACCGTCGTGGCGACGAAGCTCGGCCCGTTGGCCTGGCCCTCGGCGACCGCCGCGAGCCCGTAAAGTGGCACGATCGCGGCGTTGCCGAGATGGAAGATGGCGAGCGCCAGTGCCAGCACCAGCAGCGGCTTGTGCCTCAGCAGCATCTTCATCGCATCCGGCGGAGCTTTGGAGTCGTCCTCCTTGCTGCCGCGTGCGACGCGGTCGTCGATCGATTTCGCCGGGATCATCAGCACGCAGGCGATCGCGATGGCGCCGAATGCCGCGGCCAGCATGAACACCGAGACATAGCCGTATCTGTAGCCGAGGTAGCCCGACAGCGCCGCGCCGACCATGTTGCCGGCGTGGTTGAATGCCTGGTTGCGGCCGTTCAGCGCATTGAAGCCCTTCTGCTTGGCGATGCCGAGCGTGATGCCGGTCACCGCCGGCACGATCGCGGCGCTCGCCAGCGACTGCGCCACTTGCGAGAACGTCACCGCCCAGAAGTTCTGCGAGATCAGGATGATTACGGAGGCGAGAACGACGCAGACGCCGGGGATCACCACCCACAAGCGCTTGTTGCGGCTGGCGTCGATGAAGCCGCCGATCGGCGTCGTGATCAGCATGCCCGCGACGTTGCCGATGGTCATGGCGGTGCCGATCAACCCGCTCGCCCAGCCGCGCTCCTGGAGGAACACGCCGACGAACGGCCCGATGCCCGACTGCATGTCGGCCATGAAGAAATTGAGCGCGAAGAGGGGCCAGAGACGAGGCGAGGAGGGGGACCGCGATGTCATCGATACGTCAAGCGTGGCCTCAACCGAAACCGGTGCTGGCGGGTTGCCTTGATCTTGCGTGGACCAAAACGTAACGGATGGTGATCCCATTGGTTCCAGCCGCTCTTGCGGAGGAGCGGTCCGGCCGTCACATCTTGATCATTGTTGATCGATGTCCTTCCTGGAGTACGCCATGCCACTCTGGACCTGCGAGACCTGCGGCGCGCAATTCCCGTCGAACGAGAAGCTGCCGGAATCTTGTCCAATCTGCGAGGACGAACGGCAATTCGTGAACTGGAAGGGGCAGACGTTTCTGTCCCGCGAGACCCTCACCGAGCGCTGCCGCGTGGCGTGGCGGGATGATCGCGGCCTCACCGGTCTTGCGCTCGAGCCGAGCTTTGCCATCGGCCAGCGGGCGCTGCTCATTCCGGACGGCGGTGCTTTCGTGATGTGGGACTGCGTTCCGCTGGCGACCCGCGAGGCGATCGAGCATGTCAGATCGCTCGGCGGGTTGAAGGCGATCGCGATCTCGCATCCGCATTTCTATGGCGCGCTTGCCGACTGGAGCGAAGCCTTCAGCGCGCCCGTTTATCTCCATGCCGACGATCGCCAATGGGTGACGCGGCCACATCGCGCAATCGAACACTGGACCGGCGACAGTCGCCGGCTCTCGGACGGCATCACCCTGTTGCGCAGCGGTGGCCATTTTGCCGGCGCCACCTACTGGACGCGCGGCGTGGACGGCAAGGGTGCGCTGCTCACCGGCGACATCGCGCAGGTGACGATGGACCGCCGCTTCGTCAGCTTCATGTATTCATATCCGAACTACACGCCGCTGAACGCGGCTGCGGTACGGCGGATTGCGGAAACCGTCGCGCCGCTCGCCTTCGATCGCATCTACGGCGCCTGGTGGGGCCGTAACATCGCAGACGGTGCCAAGGCGGCGTTCGACGCGTCCGTTGCGCGCTATCTCGCCGCGATCGCCTGACCGTTGTTGTTTGAGCAGATCTTTCCGAGAAGCGCTCCACACTTTTCCGGATCATGCTCTAGGCCCGCTGCCGCAAGGCGGCGGGCAGGTCCTGCCGCCTGGACCAGGAGATGTAGTAGGCCACGGCCGCGATGGCCGCGAGGCCCGAAAGGCTGACCAGGATCTGCATCGCCACGAGATTGGGTCCCGTGATCAGGATCAAGTGCGCGGCGAAGGACAGGAACACGCTGACGCAGAACACCGCGAGCCATTCCTCACCGCTCCGGATCACCGGTTGCAGTGATTTCCACAGCAAGGCCGGATGATCGGCCGGCACCAGATACGTGGCGAGGAAGGCAAGCGCGAGGAAATGCAGCACGCGATGCGGCGCGAGGTTTTCCTTGTCGGGGGTGAAGATGCCGAGCACGGCATCCGGCAGATAGGCGGAAAGCGCCGGTGAATGCCGCGCCAGGGTGACCGCCATCGCGAACACGAGATAGGCGCCCGCGAGCGCGCGCAGCCAGGACATGCCGTGCAGCGCCCGGGCAGGCGCGCCGGTCACCGCGAACCAACCGCCCAGCACCATCAGCATCTGCCAGCAGAACGGATTGAAGGTCCATTCGCTGTCCGGAGAGATCCGGAACGTCCAGCCGAAATACCTCGCCGCGAAGTACACCGCGATCGATGCGAGTAGCGTCAGGTTTGGATGCCGGAACAGGCCCCACAGCGCCAGCGGAAAGAACGCCATCAGCGGGATCATCAATTGCAGCAGGTCGAGGTTGAGCGGCTCTTCCTGGAGCACCAGCCCGCGCACCAGGATGCGAAGGGGATGTTCGAGAATCCCGGAGATGTTGTACTCGTGGATGATCTCCGGCGCGGTCGATTGCGAGGCGACGTACGCGATGGCGTCGATATAGATCACGAACAGCACGACGTAGGCCGCATAGAGCCGCCAGACGCGACCGAAGATACGGGTTGCCGCGACCACGAAGCCACGCTCCAGCGCCATCTTGCCGTGGATGATGGTGACGCCATAGCCCACCACGAACACGAACAGGTCGGCGGCCCCGCTGAAGCCGAAATTGCGCAAGGTCAGCAGATTGACGACGTTGTTCGGCACGTGGTCGAGGAAGATCGACCAGTTGGCAATCCCGAGCGTGAGATAAAGCCTGGCATCGTGGCTATGTGCGGCGAGAGTCGCCTTAATGGACGGTTTCATTGCAAAAGAAATGGGAATCAGGGGCGACGCTTTTAACGATAACCATCGCACGATCCGAGTAGCGATTCCGTGAACGGGGACTGTCTTTCCCCTCTCTCGGAAGAAGGCAGGGCTGTCGCATTTGCGAAACGCGTGGGTTCGGCATGCCGGCGCCACAAGCTCGTCATGCCCGGGCTTGTCCCGGGCATCCACGTACTTCGTGCTGCGGGAAAGGCCGTGGATGGCCGGGACAAGCCCGGCCATGACGACGTGGAGGGGCCGTTCGCAACGTCATTGCGATGGCCCTGCACAAGAGCGGGAGAAGAATGCTCATCACAACCTCTTGATCTGCCGCGCCCGTGCGCTATATCCCGGGTTTCCTCATCCAGTTTCGATCGGATAAACGCATGACGACGTCAGATACGGCTGTGCATTCGCAGCCTTTCCAGGCCGAGGTGTCCGAGCTCCTGCACCTGATGGTGCACTCCGTCTACTCCGAGACCGACATCTTCCTGCGCGAGCTGATTTCGAACGCGTCGGATGCCTGCGACAAGCTCCGCTACGAGGCGATCGCGACCCCGGCGTTGCTCGGCGATGGCGACGCGCCCAAGATCCGCATCGTCCCCAACAAGCAGGCCGGCACGCTGACCATCGCCGACAACGGCATCGGCATGGAGCGGCAGGAGCTGATCGACCATCTCGGCACCATCGCCCGCTCGGGCACCAAGGCTTTCGTGGCGAAGCTGAAGGAGGCCAAGGACGGCCTCGGGCTGATCGGCCAGTTCGGCGTCGGTTTCTATTCCGCCTTCATGGTTGCGGACAGGATCCTCGTCATCAGCCGTAGGGCCGGCGAGAGCGACGTCTGGACCTGGACCTCGTCGGGCGGCTCCGGTTTCGAGATCGCGCGCGCGAGCGACGAAGACGCCGCGCGCGTGAGCCGTGGCACCGAGATCGTGCTGCACTTGAAGGAGGATGCGAAGAAATATCTGGAAGACTACGAGATCCAGCGCGTCGTCTCCGCCTATTCCGACAACATCCTCTTTCCCATCGAGCTGGTGCCGGCAGAAGGCGAGCCGCGGCAGATCAATTCGGCGAGCGCGCTGTGGCAGCGCTCGAAATCGGAACTTTCGGCCGACGACTACAAGAAGGCCTATCAGCAGATCGCTACCGCCTTCGATGATCCCGCGATGACGCTGCATTATCGCGCCGAGGGCCGTTATTCCTATGCCGTGCTCCTGTTCGCCCCGTCGACGAAGCCGTTCGACCTGTTCGAGCCGTCGCGCAAGGGAAGGGTCAAGCTTTATGTCCGGCGCGTCTTCATCACCGACGATGCCGATCTGTTGCCGGGGTACTTGCGCTTCATCCGCGGCGTCGTCGACAGCGAGGACCTGCCGCTCAACATTTCCCGCGAGATGCTGCAGAACAACCCGCAGCTCACACAGATCCGCAAAGCGGTCGCCACCCGCGTCGTCTCTGAGCTCGAAAGCCTCGCCGAAAAAGACGCGGAGAATTTTGCGAAGATCTGGGACGCTTTTGGCGCGGTGTTGAAGGAGGGTATCTACGAGGACTTCGAGCGCCGCGAGAAGCTCTTGGCGCTGTCGCGTTTCACGACGACCTCGGACGAGAAGCGCTCGCTGAAGGACGTCGTCGCCAACTTCAAGCCGAACCAGACCGAAATCTATTACCTCGTCGGCGACAGCATCGAGCGGCTGAAGTCCAGTCCACGTCTGGAGGCGGCGGCTGCGCGCGGCATCGAGGTGCTGCTGCTCACCGATCCCGTCGATGCCTTCTGGACCTCGATGCCGATGTCGTTCGACGGCAAGCCGCTGAAGTCGCTGGGCCAGGGCGATCTCAACCTCGACCTGATCCCCCGCGTCGACGACGAGTCGAAGGACGAGCCAGCGGCTGATGAAGCCGCCACCATCGCGCTGATCAAGGGCTCCCTCAACGAGCGCGTCAGCGACGTGAAGGCCTCGACGCGTCTCACGAGCTCCGCATCCTGCCTCGTCGCCGATAGCCATGGTCCAAGCCGCGAGCTAGAGCGCCTTCTCGCGCAGCAGAACCGCGGCGAGCGCTCCAGGCCAATCCTCGAGGTCAATCTGCGCCATCCCCTGGTCACCGCAATCACCAGGGCGCCGGCCGGCTCTACGGTAGTCGATGATCTCTGCCTGCTGCTGCTGGAGCAGGCTCAGATCCTCGATGGCGAATTGCCGGAAGACCCGTCCGCCTTCGCCGCCAGGCTGAACCGCCTGGTACTAAAAGGGTTGGGTGGATAGGCGGAACGCGCTGTTCCCCAAGGCTCGTCATTGCGAGGAGCCACCCGGTCCTGCCTTCGGCGGGCCGGATGACAGGCTCCGCGACGAAGCAATCCAGATTTGCTCCGCGGAGACGGTCCTGGATTGCTTCGCTGCGCTCGCAATGACGGAGACTGTGGCGTCGTCGCTCACTCCGCCGCGTCCTTCCGCTCGTCGCGCGCGGCCTCTGCCTGCGGTTTCGGCTTCTTTGCCATCCAGCGCGAGAGCAGATTGGAGAAGCGGTCGAGATAGAGATAGACGACCGGTGTCGTGAACAGCGTGAGGGCCTGGCTGACCAGGAGGCCGCCGACCATGGCATAGCCAAGCGGCTGGCGGATCTCCGCGCCGGTGCCGGTTCCGAGCATCAAGGGCACGCCGCCGAGCAGCGCCGCCATCGTCGTCATCATGATGGGACGAAAGCGCAGCAGCGCGGCCTGGCGGATCGACTGCTCCGGCGACAGATGCTGCTCGCGTTCGGCGACGATCGCGAAATCCACCATCATGATGCCGTTCTTCTTGACGATGCCGATCAGGAGAATGATGCCGATCAAGGCGATCAGGCTGAAGTCGAAGCCGAAGATCATCAGGATGGCGATCGCGCCGACGCCGGCGGAAGGCAGCGTTGAGAGAATGGTGAGGGGGTGGATGTAGCTCTCGTAGAGCACGCCCAGGATCAGGTAGACCACGACGAGCGCGGCGAGGATCAGCAGCGGCACGGTGCCGAGCGATTGCTGGAATGCCTGGGCAGTGCCCTGGAAGCTCGTTGCCAGCGTCGGCGGCGCGCGCATCTCGCTGACGGTTTGCGAGACCGCGTCGGTCGCCTGCCCGAGTGCCACGTCCTCGGCGAGGTTGAAGCTGATCGTCACCGCCGGAAATTGGCCCTGATGCGCGATCGCGAGCGGCCGCACCGGCACATTGGTCCAGCTGCAGAAGACCGAAAGCGGCACCTGCTCGCCCGTCAGCGGCGACCGGATGTAGAGCTTGTCGAGCGTATTTAGCTTGCCCTGGAGCTCCGGGGTGATCTCGAGGATCACGTGATAGCTGTTGGTCTGGGTGAAATACTGCGTGACCTGGCGCTGGCCGAAGGCATCATAGAGCGTATCGTCGATCAGCTGCGGCTGGATGCCGTAGCGTGCGGCGGCGTCGCGGTTGATGGTGAGTTGAAGCGTCGTGCCTTCGGTTTGCTGGTCGGTCGCGACATCGCGAAGCTGCGGCAGCGTCTTCATCGCCTCCAGGATCTTTGGCGCCCATGCGTTCAGCTCGGCGAGATTGGCGTCCTGGAGCGTGAACTCGAACTGGGTGCGCGTGGCGCGGCCGCCGAGGCGGACGTCCTGCGAGGCCTGCATATAGAGGCGGGCGCCCTCGACCTCCGCGAGCTTCGGCCGCAATCGCGCGATGATCTGCTGCGCGCTGACGTCACGCTCTTCCCGTGGCTTCAAGGTGATGTACATGCGCCCGGAATTCAGCGCGGTGCCGCCGCCGCCGATGAACATCGCGATCGAATCGACGGCGGGATCGGCCTGCACGATCGCGTTGAGCTCCTCCTGGCGCCGCTTCATCTCCGTAAACGAGATGTCCTGCGGCATCTCGGAGACTGCAGTCAGGAAGCCGTTGTCCTGCTGCGGGAAGAATCCCTTCGGGATCAGGATGAAGAGGTAGACCGACAACGCGATGGTTGCAAAGAAGATGCAGAGCGTGATGAAGCTGTGTTTGAGCGCGATGTCGAGCCCGCGCTCATAGGTGCCGAGCAGGCGCTCGAACATCCGCTCGCTCCACTGATAGGCGCGGCCATGCCGCGCCTCGTGACCGGCGCGCAGGAAGCGCGAGGCCATCATTGGCGTCAGCGTCAGCGAGACCACCAGCGAGACGAAGATCGCCATGGCCAGCGTCACGGCGAACTCGCGGAACAGCCGGCCGATGATCCCGCCCATGAGCAGCAGGGGAATCAGCACGGCGATCAGCGAGATGCTGATCGAGACGATGGTGAAGCCGATCTCCGCCGCCCCCTTGTAAGCCGCGGCAAGCGGTCGCTCGCCATGCTCGACGTAGCGGGTGATGTTCTCGAGCATCACGATCGCATCATCGACCACGAACCCGACCGCGATCGTCAGCGCCATCAGGGAGAGGTTGTCCAGCGAATAGCCGAACACCCACATCAGCGAGCAGGCGCCTAGCAGTGCCAGCGGAACGGTCACGGTCGGGATGATCGTGGCCCAGAAGCTGCGCAGGAAGAGAAAGATCACCATCACCACCAGCGCAATGGTGATCAGGAGCGTGATCTGCACGTCCTCGACCGCGTCGCGGATCGTGATGGTGCGATCGCTGATGATCTTGATGGCGATCGCCGGCGGGATCGCCGCCACCAGCCGCGGCAGTTGCGCCTTGATGCGGTCGATGGTGTCGATGACATTGGCGCCGGGCTGCTTGAAGATGACGAGGAATACGCCCCGCTTGCCGTCGGCCCACGCCGCGGTCTTCATGTCCTCGGGGCCGGCCATCGCCTCGCCGATGTCGCGGACGCGCAAGGGAGCGCCATTGCGATAGGCGATGATGACGTCCTGCCATGCCGCGGCTTCGAGCAGCTGGTCGTTGGCGTAGATGGTGTAGGCGCGCCGCGTGCCGTCGATGTTTCCCTTCGGACTGTCGGTGGTGGTGATCGCGATCTGGCTGCGCACGTCCTCCAGCGACAGGCCCTTGGCGACGAGCTTTGCCGGATCGACCTGGATGCGCACCGACGGTTTCTGCTGTCCGCCGACGAAGACCTGCGCAACCCCGGAGATCTGGCTGATCTGCTGGGCAAGCTGGGCGTCGGTGCGGTCGCTGACTGTGGTCAGCGGCAGCGTGTCCGACGTTGCCGACAGGATCATGATCGGCGAATCCGCCGGGTTGACCTTGCGATAGGTAGGGGGTGAGGGCAGGTTTTTCGGCAATTGGCCGCTCGCCGCGTTGATCGCGGCCTGAACGTCGTTGGCGGCGGCGTCGATCTGGCGGTTGAGATCGAACTGGATGGTGATCGAGGCCGAACCGAGCGAGCTCGTCGATGTCATCTGCGCGATGCCGGGGATCTGCGCGAGCTGCCGCTCGAGCGGCTGCGCCACCGAGGAGGCCATCGTTTCCGGGCTGCCGCCGGGGAGTGATGCGGAAAGCTGGATGGTCGGAAAGTCGACCTGCGGCAGCGGTGCAACCGGCAGCAGCGGATAGGCCACGAGGCCGACGAACAGGATACCCGCCATCAGCAGCGAGGTGCCGATCGGGTAACGGATGAACAGAGACGAGAAGCTCTCTTGCATGCCCTGAAACCATCGACTGGCCAGCGCATCTTCTCCTCGCAAAAAGCGGAGTCGCGCCCGAGAGCCCGAGCGCGAATGTGCGTTTCCTTCAGCCTAAAGCTTGTTGATTGCCCTGAGCCATCGGCGGTTCGGGGCCGGCGTTGTGACAGCAAGATTAGTCCCTTCGCGCCGGCTTGCGAACGGAATCCTGCGGGGGATGATTGCGACCTTTGTCGAACGGGGGTGGCCCGCAGATATGCGCTTTCTGCAGGTCAAAAGACGTCAGCTCGCCTCCTCTTTCGAACGTGCGTCGCAAGCGGGAGAGGTATGTTGCGGAGCGGTCGCCTCCGCCGCCGCGTTATGCCATATCGGAACCGTGCGACGCCCGCCGTCGCTGCCGATTCGAGGAATTTCCGATGCGCATACCGCTCCTGACCATCATCGCCATCGCCGCGCTCCAGGCTGCGACGCCTGCCAGCGCCCAGCGCTACGACCCGCGCTATCCGGTGTGCATGCACGTCTACACGGGAGGGATGCGCAGTGGTGGCAGCGACTGGTTCGACTGCTCGTTCACGTCGCTGGAGCAGTGCCGCGCCACGGCCTCAGGCCTGTCCGCGTCATGCGATGTCAATCCCTACTACAACTACGATCAGCCACAGCCGCGGCGTCGTCCCAAGCGGGTCGACTAGCGCGCCAGCGCTTGCCCGTCAGCGCTCGCCAGGCCACCATTCCGAGCGCGGATCGCGCACGGAGATCCTCGTGGTGCGCAGCGCCACGAGATGGCTGCGCTTGTAGGGAAACCCTGACAGCTCCGAGCATTGCCGGCAGCGCATGTAACGTTCCAGCTCGTGGATCGGCGTCGACTTCTTGCGCCTGATGATATCGAGCGCGACGGTCTGGTGCGTCTCGCAGCCGAGGCACTTCACCTCGAGATAGCGGTAGCCGGCGTTCAGCGCGTCGCCCAGCGTCGGCGACGGCTGCGCCGGCCCCTGAAAGGACAGCATCCGCTTGTTCCAGGCCTCGCAGGCCAGGCGGTCGGCCTCTTTCCGTGCCGCTGCCGCCCGTTCCGCCGCCGCGCGAACGGATGCGCCGTAGATTCGCTCGCGAGATTTGTTGCCCATGGCGCAAGACAATGCGCGCGCAGGAGAGGCGAGGGCAAGCCGCTAGGGATTGCGGGTGTGGATGCTGCGGACGCAAGCCGCGTTGCGCGTGGGTGTACGCCACGGCAGTACATCGTTCCCGTCGGCTTGGTAAAGGAATGACTAGAGTTAATCGCGGACTAACCGCGTTTTACCTTGTCTCTTAACGCCTGGTCAGGGGCTCGCGGTCTATAGCTACCGTGACAGACGAGTGGCCAGCCGAAAGACATCAACAACATGAACACCGGCGTCATCGAGCAGGCGACATCGACGCGCACGCCCTCGGCCTCGAAAATCTGGCTGAAGGCGATCGAGCTCACCGCGCGCATCGAGACGCTGCCGGGCCGGCTGTTCGCCGATGTCGTCGAGGATTGGGCGAGGCGTCAGCCGGATCGCGCGGCGCTCGTCACGGACGACGAAACGATCAGTTACGATCAGCTCGCAAAACGCATCAACCGCTACGCGCGCTGGGCGCGCTCGGTCGGTCTTGTGAAGGGCGACACTGTCGGTATGATCATGCCGAATGGCGTCGACTATGTCGCCGCCTGGCTCGGTATCAGTCGCATCGGCGCCGTCGTCGCGCTGATCAACACCAAGCTGGTCGGGCAGTCGCTCGCGCATTGCATCGATGTCGCAAAACCGTCCCACCTCATCGTCGCGCATGATCTCATCGAGGCGCTTGCCGATGCCACGCCGCACCTGACTTCGGCTGCGAAGATCTGGACCCATGGCGATGCGCGCAGCGAGCGCTCCATCGATGTGGCGCTGGCCGCGCTCGATGACGGCCCGCTCGCGCCGGACGAGCACGGCGACGTGACCATCAATGACCGCGCGCTACTGATCTACACTTCCGGCACGACGGGCCTGCCGAAGGCCGCCAGCATCAGCCATCGCCGCATCCTCAACTGGGGCTTTTGGTTCGCTGGTCTCACCGGTGCCACGCCACAGGACCGGCTCTACGACTGCCTGCCGCTGTTTCATTCCGTCGGCGGAATCGTCGCGCCCTGCAGCATGCTTGCCGCCGGCGGCTCGGTGGTGATCGTGGACAAATTCTCGGCGACGAATTTCTGGCCCGACATCGTCCGGCATGACTGCACGCTGTTCCAGTATATCGGCGAACTCTGCCGCTATCTCCTGAAGGCGCCGCCGTCGGAATACGAAAATCGTCATCGCCTGCGGCTCGTCTGCGGCAACGGCCTGCGCGGCGACATCTGGGAGGATTTCCAGGCGCGCTTTGCGCTTCCCCGCATCCTCGAATTCTATGCGGCGACCGAGGGCAATTTCTCGCTGTTCAACGTCGAGGGCAGGCCGGGCGCGATCGGTCGTATCCCGCCGCTGCTCGCGCATCGTTTTCCGGCGACGATCGTCAAGCTCGATCCTGATGCCGGCATGCCCTTGCGCAATGCCGACGGCCTTTGCATTGCCTGCGCACGCGGCGAGGCCGGCGAAGCCATCGGCCGCATCGGCACTGCCGATGAAGGCGGAGGCCGTTTCGAGGGCTATACCGACGCCGGCGAGACAGAGAAGAAGATTTTGCGCGACGTCTTCGTTCACGGCGATGCCTGGTTCCGCACCGGCGACCTGATGCAGCTCGACGACAAGGGCTTTTTCCACTTCGTCGACCGCATCGGCGACACCTTCCGCTGGAAAGGCGAGAACGTCGCGACGTCGGAGGTCAACGACGCCGTGCGTGATTGCACCGGCGTGGTCGACGCAACGACCTACGGCGTCGGCATTCCCGGCACCGACGGCCGCGCCGGCATGAGCACGATCGTGGTCAACGAGGGCTTTGATCTCACCGCGCTCGCGGGTCATCTCGCCGCGCGCCTGCCTCATTACGCCCGTCCGGTCTTCATCCGTATCTCGACCGAGCTCGATGCGACCGAGACTTTCAAGCAGAAGAAGAGCCAGCTTGCGCGCGAGGGATTTGATCCCCGTGCGATCGCCGATCCGCTGTACGTGATGGAGCCGAAGTCCGGCGCCTATGTCGCAGTTGACCAGGAGACATATGCGCAAATTGTTGACGGTTCTATCAGGCTCTAATGGACTACAAAAACAGAGATAGGTCCAATTTTATCCGAATTGTCCAAGAAGCCATTTACCTCTGTCCGGTAAACCACGGAGCAATGGGAAGCAGGCACTCCGGAAGACGACCAAGCAACAGCAAACACGAAGCGAGCGCAGCAATGTCGATAAGGTTAAAGGTCACTGAAGCGATCAGGCAGATTGCCAAGGAGCAGCACGTCACGCTGCCGGAGCTGACGGACGACCTGTCGCTGCATGAGACGGGCTTCGATTCGCTCGCCTTCGCGATCCTGGTCGCGCGCCTCGAGGACGAGATCGGCGTCGATCCCTTCACGATTTCCGAGGACGCTGCCTTCCCCGCGACCGTCGGCGATTTCGTGCGGGCCTACGAAAATGTCCCCGCGTGAGATCTTTGCACTCCGCGACTATCTCGGCGCGGAGCTGAAGGGACGCACGCTGTCGGACGCGCACGATCTGGTGTCGCTGACTGATGTCCTGTCGCAGACGGTCCTGGGCGGCCGTCTCGGCGAGTTGGCCGGCCGATCGGTGCTGCTGAAACTGTCGGACCAGCTCAAGTCCGGCCTTGCCATGATCGAGCTCGACGGCATCGCCCGGCGCATGCTGTTGTGCCCGCCGGATCTCAATCCGGCGCACCTCGGCGCGCTGATTGCCGACGCGGAGATCGATGCCGTCGTTACCGACGAGCCGGAATTCTGGAGAGACAGCGCGCTTCCGCTCGTCGTGATCGCGCAACTGCCGCTCACCGCGACTACGCCCGGCAAATCCGAGCGCGCCACCGAATGGCTGATGCTGACCTCGGGCACCTCAGGCGTGCCGAAGATCGCAGCGCATACGCTGGAAGCGCTGACCGGCGCGATCCGGGCCGAGGCGCCCGCGCGCGGCCCCGCGCCGGTCTGGGCAACTTTCTACGACATCCGCCGCTATGGTGGCCTTCAGATATTCTTGCGCGCGATCCTTTCCGGCGGCTCGATGGTGCTGTCGGACGCGCATGAGGTTCTCGCGGACCATGTCGCGCGGCTGAACGCGCGCGGTGTCTCGCACATTTCCGGTACGCCCTCGCATTGGCGCAAGCTCCTGATGAGCGGCTCAGCCGCGCAATTTGCGCCACGCTATGTCCGCCTCTCCGGCGAGATCGCAGACCAGGCCGTGCTCGAGGGCCTGAAGGCGGCATTCCCCAACGCCTCGATCGGCCATGCCTATGCCTCGACGGAAGCCGGCGTCGGCTTTGCCGTCAACGATGGGCTCGAAGGTTTCCCCGCCGACTATATCGGCGTGAACGCCAGTGGCGTCGAGATGAAGATCGTCGACGGCTCGCTGCGCATCAGGTCGAAGCGCACCGCGCATGCCTATATCGGCCGCAATGCCGGCAAGCTCGCCGAGGACGACGGCTTCGTCGACACCGGTGACATGATAGAGCTGCGCGGCGACCGCTACCATTTCGTCGGCCGCCGCGGCGGCATCATCAATATCGGCGGGCTGAAGGTTCATCCCGAGGAGATCGAGGCGGTCATCAACCGTCATCCGGGCGTGCGGATGTCGCGCGCGAAATCGCGCAAGAGCCCGATCACCGGCGGCATCGTCGTGGCCGACGTGATCCTTGCCGACGGCACCGATCCGGCGCAGGCGAAGGATATCCGCGAGCAGATCCTGGACCGGTGCCGGGTGCAGCTCGCCTCGCACAAGGTGCCGGCGGTGATCCGCTTCGTCCAGACGCTCGACGTCACCCCGGCCGGAAAGCTGGCGCGCACCGATGCATAACGTCCTCATCACCGGCGGCAGCCGCGGCATTGGCCTTGCGATCGCGACGCGCCTGGTGGGCGCCGGCTATAACGTGATCGCGGTGGCGCGGCGCGAGACCGAGGAGCTCGCGGCAGCGGTGCGCGCATCGGAGAAGCGCCTGCATTTCCGCGCTTGCGACCTCGCTGTGATCGACGCGATCCCGGCCTTCGCAAAGCTGGTGCGCGACGAGTTCGGTCCGATCTATGGCCTCGTCAACAATGCCGGCCTCGGCACCGAGGGTCTGCTTGCGACCATGCACAATTCCGAGATCGAGGCGCTGGTGCAGCTCAACGTGTTGTCGCCGATCATCCTCACCAAATATATCGCGCGGCAAATGATGGCCGACGGCGCAGGCCGCATCATCAACATCTCCTCGATCATCGCCACGACCGGCTACAACGGTCTGTCGGTCTATGGCGCGACCAAGGCTGCCGCGACCGGCTTCACGAAATCGCTGGCGCGCGAGGTCGGTAAGCTCGGCATCACCGTGAATGCGATCGCGCCCGGCTTCATCGATACCGAGCTGACGCAGAATCTCTCCGATGAAGGCCGCAAGCGGATCGCTGGCCGCAGTGCGCTGCGCCGGTTGCCCGAGACCGACGACGTCGCGCGGATGGTCGAGTATCTGCTCGGTGAAGGCGGACGCAACGTCACGGGTACGGTGTTCACAATCGATGCGGGAAATACCGCTTAGATCACGATCCGGACCCGAAGGGCCGCGTTAGCGCAAAGTGTGCAGCGGTTTTCGCTGGCGACAAACGCGGAACGCGTTTGCATTGCTCAAACAGTAACGGGGAACCGCAGCGCTACAAATTGAATTGACCGGGCTCAATTTCATTTCAGCGCGTTTGGTTCTAAGATGCTCCGCAATCGGTTGGCTTACGTCAATCGATCTGCCCTAATCGACAGGGAGCAGTGCATGACCGCTTCGAACCTTCCCCGGGTGTCAGCGCAGTCATCTCAAGCGAGAGAGAGCATCAGCAACTGCAAGCCGATGTCGCATCAGAATTCCGGCGATCATGGCTACGAGATGTATCCACAGCAATTCGTGCGGCTGATCGGCTGCCATGACGTGCACGCGCCCTCGGTGGCGGAGAACGAGAAGCTGCACTAGCGCTGCTTCCACGACATCGCGCAAAAGACCCAATCCGTTTTGCTTGCCGATCGCGTCCGCTGGCGCGACGCGAACGATGCTCTTGTTGTCCGGACCTGTTTCCGCCAATTATTACCAATCCCTCCAGGGTGAGCCGACCGGCGAACCCAATCGATTCCTGCCCCGTATCTTGATTGTGCGATACACATCGGTCCCAGGCGATGACACCAGGCGTCTCCTTCTACAGCAGCATCGCTGTCTTCCGCGGCTTCACCAGCCTGATGGATCCCTCCCTCTATTCGCCGTTGCCGGATGATTGGACCATCGGGGTGGCCGACATCGTCGATTCGACCAAGGCGATTGCCGCGCAGCGCTACAAGGCGGTCAACATGGCCGGTGCTGCGGTGATCGCAGCCGTCACCAACGCGCTGGAGGGACGGGAATTCCCCTTCGTGTTCGGCGGCGACGGCGCGAGCTTTGCGGTCGGGCCCGGCGATCTCGATCGTGCCCGTGAGGCGCTGGCCGCGACGGCGACCTGGGTCAGGCAGGATCTCGATCTGAAGATGCGCGTCGCGCTGGTGCCGGTCAGCGCGATCCGCGCGCAAGGGCTGGACGTGCGCGTCGCACGCTTCGGGCCGTCGGCCAACCTGTCCTATGCGATGTTCTCCGGCGGGGGATTGGGGTGGGCTGAAGCCGCGATGAAGCGCGGCGAGTTCGCGGTTCTGGACGCGCCCGACGACACGCAGCCTGATCTGTCCGGCCTGTCCTGCCGGTTCGAGGAGATCCCGGCCTCGCGCGGGCTCATCCTGTCGGTGCTGGTGGTGCCGGCGCGCGGTGCCGATCCGCCTGCCTTCCGCAAAGTGATCGAGGATGTGATCCATCTCGTCGAGCGCAGTCCGGATGCGGGCCGGCCGGTGCCGCCGCAGGGCCCGCCGCTGAAATGGCCGCCGCAGGGGCTCGACTTCGAGGCGCGCGCCAGGCGCGGCGGCTCGCTCCTCAAGCGCCGCGTCAGCGTGCTGGCCTATACACTGTTCGCCTACATGATCGTGCGCTTTGACATCAAGGTCGGCGGCTTCGTGCCGAAGACCTATACGCGGCAGGTCGTCGAGAACTCGGACTTCCGCAAATATGACGACGGGCTGCGCATGATCCTCGACTGCACGCCTGAGCTCGAGCGCAACTTGAGCGATCGACTCGCAGCCGCGGCGAAGAGCGGTGTCGTGCGCTACGGCCTGCACCGGCAGGATGCGGCAATGATGACCTGCTTCACGCCCTCAGCGCTGCGCAGCGACCACGTCCACTTCATCGACGGAGCCCGGGGCGGCTACGCATCGGCGGCGACGGCGCTGAAGGCGATGGTGGCGTGACGCCATTCCAGAAGCGGATTGTGGCTTCACCTCTCCCCGCTGGGGAGATGTGAGCAGTCAGCGTCCGACGCGCGTCCAGGTTTCGCCGCCGCAGAGCGCGCCGACGCAGCCTTCGACGCGGAGCGTATCAGTGCCGGTGACGGAGATGTTGCTCGCATAGGCATTGCCGTCATCGGCGTTGTAGATCTGCCCCGACCATTTGTTCGCTCCTGAAGGCTGCATGCCGCTGAACAACGGCAATCCGATCAGCGGGCGCCTGGCGAGCGCGGGATTTGCATTCTTGCTGTCGCTGGCGGGCTGACCGGTCGCGGTGTCGTAGGGCTCCTTCAGCCAGACGATGACGCCGCAGATGCCGCCGCCGCATTTGCTGACCTTCACCCGTGCATCGCCCGCCTGGGTCAGCCAGGTCCCGCTCGCATCGGCGCTCTGCGCACGTGCGGCAGGCGCGCCGAACAGCGCAGCGAGACAGGCGACGAGAACAGCGAATCTGCGGATCATGGAGAGCCCCGGAAAATGGAGGCGTCTCCATAGCAGCAAATCAGGATCATGCAACGCGCGGCTGCAATCACATTCCTGCGTTCATTTGCCCCAGCGCGCGAGGGCAACGGACGTTGCCGTGGACAGCCCGAACACCGCCATGGCGCCGCCGATCAGAGCGAACAGTGTCCAGGCCGGCGCCTGAGCAGTCGTGAGCGCGGCACCGCCGACGGCAACGATCAGGAGCCGCGCAGTGGACGCAAGCACCGGACCTCCGACGCGCGCGGCACCTTGCGATGAGAAATAAAGCGACACGCCGACGCCGAAGAAGACGAAGGCCGGCCCCGCCCAGTGGAAATAGCTGTGTGCAGCGGCGGTGACGCCGGCGTCGCGCGTGAACAGCGAGACCCACAGCGCCGGATCGAGCGCGACGACGAGGCCGATCAGGCCGACGATGAGGCCTGCCGCTGCCGCCGCCGTCCAGGCGACACGCCGCGCGCGCTGCAACTGGCCGGCGCCAATCGCCATGCCGACCATCGGCACCGAGGCGATGCCGAAGGCGAAGGTGATCGGGATCAGCAGGAATTCCAGCCGCGAGCCGATGCCGTAGCCGGCGAGCATCTCGGTACCGAAGCTTGCGAGAATTTTCGTGAAGATCAGGATGGTGAGCACGGTCTGCAGCGGTGACAGGCAGGCCACCGCGCCGACCTTGAGGATGTCGAGGAACATGCCGCGCTCGAACCGGAACGCCTTGAAATTCAGCGCCAGGCTGCTGCGGCCGGCGAGCAGATACCAGACGAAGAAGACTGCCGCGAGCGTGAAGGCGATGAGTTGGCCGGAGGCGACGCCGCGCATGCCGAGTTGCGGCACGCCGAACAGGCCGAGCCCGAGCGTACCGCCGACCGCGACCTGCACCAGGCTGGCGCCGATCAGTGTCATCGAGGGCAGGCGCATGTCGCCGGTGCCGCGGATCACCGAGGCAAGCGTGTTGACCAGCCAGATCGCGATCGCGCCGGAGAACAGCACCTGCGAATAGTTGCAGGCTTCTTCCAGGACATTGCCGCGGCCGCCGAGCAGCGTGAAGAAGCTGCGGCCGAACAGCAGCATCATCACGGTGAAGAACAGCCCGCCGCAAATGCCGATGATGGCGGCGTGCAGCGCCAGCGTCGCGGCGCGATTTCGATCGCCCGCGCCGAGCGCCCGGCTGATCGCGGACGACACGCCGCCGCCCATCGCGCCCGCGCTCATCATTTGCGTCAGCATGGCGAAGGGAAACACCAGCGCGATCGCGGCCAGCGCAATAGTGCCGAGCCGGCCGATATAGGAGGTCTCGGCGATCGCGACCAGCGTGCTGCCGACCATCGCGATCATGTTGGGGATCGCCAACCTGAGCAGCGTCGGCAGGATCGGCGCGATCAAAAGGCTGGCGATGGGCGACGTCACCGGGGCACGCGAGGCGGCCGGGGCACGCGAGGCGGCCGGGGCACGTGACGGTGCGGCGTCTATGGGGGCGTCTATCGTCATGTGTCACCGGGCGAAATTAGATGATGGACGACATATTATAATGCAGACATCGTCAGCGCCAGCCCTCCATTCAAGCAGGGCTCACCACGGCAGGCCGCATAGGTCGATGGTGCCCAGGCGCGGCGCGCGGACGACATCGAAGACGAACGGTGCGCTACAATCGAAGCGGATCCGCCCCTCCGGCTGCTCGCAATAGACATCGCCGGTGAAAGGATGCCAGTTACGGGCCTGGTAGAATGCGAAATTATGCGGCTCGCAGAACAGGAGCGCGAAGCGGACGGCCTCGTTGGCGCGAATTGTGTGAACAGCGGCATCGATAGCAAGCGTCGCGTAGCCGCGCCCACGGCAATCCTCGCGCGTGCAGACACCGCCGATGCCGCCAACATGAACCTTGCGGCCGTTCCAGGTGATGGTGCGGAAGTAGATGCCTACATGACAGGCAAGCCCGCCCTCAGGCGCCTCGATCAACACGCGAAGCTCGGTATCGGCCCACTTGATGTGGCTCCAGGGCCGCTTCTCGACGGCATCACGCGGCCAGACTGCCTTGAACAGCGGCTCGGCGATTTGCCATGAGGCGTCGCCGTTCAAGATGTCGATCTCGATGCTCATGGGGCCGCTCTTCCTGTTTTCCCGCGCAACGGCGCATTCGTTCTCTCTTAAACGCTTCAAAGGCAATGATATTTTGCATCAGCCCCCGCGAAGCTTTTGTTCTGAGCTGAATTTGAGCATTCAGGCCATGCCGACCGCGCCATGCGGTTTCGCAAATTCTAAGGTATTTAACGGCGCAGGAACCTTCTATAAGGGGTGACCGTTAGAACACGTTCCCCACCCAGTTGCGGACAACAAGCCATGACCTTTACGCTCCCCCCACTCCCTTACGCCTATGACGCCCTCGGCCAGTATATGTCGAAGGAAACGCTGGAATATCACCACGACAAGCATCATCAGGCCTACGTCACCAACGGCAATAACGCGCTGAAGGGGACCGAATGGGAAGGCAAGTCCCTCGAGGAGATCGTGAAGGGCTCCTTCGGGAAGAACCCCGCGGTCTTCAACAATGCGGGCCAGCACTACAATCACATCCACTTCTGGAGCTGGATGAAGCCCAATGGCGGCGGCACCAAGCTGCCGGGCAAGCTCGAGAAGAAGATCAATGAAGACCTCGGCGGCTTCGAGAAGTTCAAGACGGACTTCCAGGCGGCGGGCGTCGGCCAGTTCGGCTCCGGTTGGGCTTGGCTGTCCGTGAAGAACGGCAAGCTCGAGATCTCCAAGACGGCGAACGGCGAGAATCCGCTGGTGCACGGCGCCACCCCGATCCTCGGCGTGGACGTCTGGGAGCACTCCTACTACATCGACTATCGCAACCGCCGTCCGGATTATCTGAAGGCGTTCGTCGAGAACCTCGTGAACTGGGAATACGTGGAGTCGCTGTTCGACAAGGCATGAGGCTTCACGTCACCTGACAAGCGAGAAGGCGGTCGCTGTGTGACCGCCTTTTTTGCTGTGCGGAATTCGCGCGCACAGACATTTCCACATCGTCATGGTCGGGCATAGCCGTCCGAAGGACGGCGTCGTTTCCGCTCCGCCTATGTCCCGCGGCCATCCGCGACCTTTCCCGCGGGACGAAGAACGTGGATGCCCGGGACAAGCCCGGGCATGACGAGATTGTGGAGCGAGCGTGCCGAAGGAAGGCGATCCGCCATGCGATTGCTGTTGCTCGGCATAGCCCTGCGCGAGGCGCGCATCGCTCCCGCCATCACTGTGTTTGCATCGCGTCAGTGGCACCCTTAAGCAGAACGGATATCCCCTCGATCCGACCCGAGCCGTTGTCAGAACCTTCCCCGAACAATCCGACGCCTGCCGAGGACGCGGAGTCCGAGCCGCGGCCGGGGCGCATCCGCAAGCCGATCGGCTGGTCGACGATCATCATCGCAGGTCTGGTGGCGGTAAGCGCGGCGCTGGTCTGGCGGCGAGACGGCGCCGACGGCGTCCTCGACATTCTCACCCACGATCTCTCGCTATTCGGCGGCATCCTGCCGCGCGTGCTCGCCGGCTGCCTGCTCGGGGCCTTCATCTCGGAGATCCTGCCGCACGAGAAGGTGTCGCGCTCGCTCGGGCCGAACTCCGGCCTGATGGGCCTTCTGATCGGTACCGCCTTTGGCGCGATCCTGCCGGGCGGGCCCTTCACCGCCTATCCGGTGGCAAGCGCGCTGCTCGCGGTCGGCGCCGATTTCGGCGCCACCATTGCCATGGTCGTGAGCTGGACCCTGATCGGCTATGGCCGGGCGGTCGCCTGGGAAATCCCGATCATGGGCACCGATTTCACGCTGTGGCGGATCGTGATCTCGCTGCCGCTGCCGGTGCTCGCGGGGGCGCTCGGCCGTTTCGTCTATGTCCGGCTCTATCCGAAGCGTGACGCAGGGGACGACGAGACGTGAGCGCAGCACTCCTCATCGATATCCTGTTGTGGGGCTCGGTGCTCGGCGTCGGCCTGATCGCCTTTCGCCGCGGCAAGCCGGTGTTCAAGGCCTCGCTGCGCGAGGGGGCGATGGATTTCGTCAACATCGTGCCGCGGATCGCGCTGGGGGTGATCGGCTCCGGCTACATCGCCGCGATCATCCCGCAGGAGGTGATCACCGGCTGGCTCGGCCCCGATAGCGGCTGGCTTGGGGTGGTCACCGCCGTGGTCGCTGGGGCTGCCACGCCAGGCGGTCCCGTGATCGGATTCTCCATCGGCGCGGTGGCGTTGAAGTCCGGCGGCGGCGTCCCCCAGGTGGTCGCCTATGTCGTCGCCTGGGCGCTGTTCGCCTTCCAGCGGGTGATCCTGTGGGGAAATCCCGTTCATGCCGGCCCGTTTCGTCTGGTTCCGCTGCGCCGTCTCGGTGCCGTTTCCGTTCGTGGCGGCGGCCATCGCCATGGTGATCGGCAAGCCCTGAGAGGCTGCAAATGTTGGCGTCATTCCGGGTTCGATACTTCGCATCGCCCGGAATGACGGGTAAGGTCGGCGTGGACAGGGGTAATGTTATAATATAACATTCCCAAATGGTTCCCGCCGCGTCCCACGTCCACCATCACGACCATTCCCAGGGCCACTCTCATGACCACGCCCATGCCCATGGGCACGACCACACGCACGCCCATGTCCACGACCCCTCGGCGCCGCATCCCGCCCAGGCCGCGCCCTGGTCGATCCTGCGCATGACCATGGTGGGCCGCTTAGCCGCGGCACTGGCCGTCTGCGTGGTGCTCTGGGGCGTGGTCTTTCTGGCGATGAGGTGACCATGGCGGCGCTCGGTTTCCACAATGTCACCCTGGGTTATGACCGCCACCCGGCGGTGCACCACCTCAAGGGCGAGATCGCGCGTGGGGCGCTGGTCGCGGTGATCGGGCCGAACGGCGCGGGCAAGTCGACGCTGCTCCGCGGCATCGTCGGCATCCTCAAGCCGCTGGCAGGCAGCATCCAACTCGGGGGACTCGATCCGCGCGATATCGCCTATCTGCCACAGACCGCCGACATCGACCGCAGCTTCCCGATCTCGGTGTTCGATTTCGTCGGCACGGGGCTGTGGCGTGGGATCGGCCTGTTCGGCGGCATCGGCAAGGCCGCACGCGAGAAGATCCTGGGCGCGATCGCCGCCGTGGGGCTGAACGGCTTCGAGAATCGCCCGATCGGCACGCTGTCCGGCGGGCAGATGCAGCGTGTGCTGTTCGCGCGCGTGCTGCTCCAGGATGCGCGCCTGATCGTGCTGGACGAGCCCTTCAACGCCATCGACAGCAAGACCACGGCCGATCTGCTCGCGCTGGTGACGCGCTGGCATGGCGAGGGCCGCACCGTGCTCGCCGCTCTGCACGATATGGAGATGGTGCGGGCGCACTTCCCGCAAACGCTGTTGCTTGCGCGCGGCCCGGTGGCCTGGGGCGCGACCGCCGAGGTGCTGACGGCGGAGAACCTGATGGTCGCGATGCGGATGTGCGAAGCCTTCGACGACAGCGCGGCGGCCTGCGCCGACGATGACGAGCGCTCGCAGGCGGCATGACGCACGATGTATGACGCGCTGATCGGCCCCTTCACCGAATTCGAGTTCATGCGGCGCGCGCTCGCTGCCGTGGTCGCGCTGTCGCTCGCGGGCGCGCCGATCGGCGTGTTCCTGATGCTGCGGCGGATGAGCCTCGTCGGTGACGCCATGGCACATGCGATCCTCCCTGGTGCCGCGATCGGCTTCCTGCTCTCCGGCCTCAATCTGTTCGCGATGACCGCAGGCGGCCTGATTGCGGGATTTGCGGTCGCTATCCTCGCCGGCGTGGTCGCGCGCTCGACCGGTTTGAAGGAGGACGCCTCGCTTGCGACCTTTTATCTGGCCTCGCTGGCGCTAGGCGTCACCATCGTCTCGATCAAGGGCACCAATATCGATCTGTTGCATGTGCTGTTCGGCAACATCCTCGCCATGGACGACCAGACACTGCTGGTGGTCGCCTTCAACGCCACGATCACGCTGCTCGTGCTCGCGGTGATCTACCGTCCGCTGGTGATCGAGAGCGTCGACCCGCTGTTCCTGCGCACCGTCAGTCGCGCCGGGGGACCGGCGCACCTTGCCTTTCTCGCGCTCGTCGTCATCAATCTCGTCAACGGTTTTCAGGCGCTCGGCACGCTGCTTGCGGTCGGATTGATGATCATGCCTGCCGGCATCGCCCGGTTCTGGTCGCGCGACCTCACCGCGATGATCTCTATCGCGGTCATCGCCGCAGGGGTCTCGGGCTATGCCGGGCTCGTGCTGTCGTTCCAGACGCGGATTCCCTCAGGGCCGGCGATCATCCTGGTGGCGACCGTGTTCTACGTCCTCTCCGTGCTGTTCGGCAGCGTCGGCGGGCTGGTCCGGCAGATGTTTCCGGGCCGGCATCTGGAGGCTTGATTTCAGCGATGCGCCGCCTCCTGCTCCTCGCCGTTGCGCTCCTGCTGTTCGCCTCGCCGCTTCAAGCGGCGGAGCGGCTCAACGTGGTCGCGAGCTTCTCCATCCTCGCCGATTTCGTTCGCAACGTCGGCGGCGATCGCATCAACCTCACCACGCTGGTCGGTGCCGACAGCGACGTCCATGTCTACACGCCGGCGCCGGGTGATGCGAAGCGCATCGCGGATGCAAGGCTCGTCATCGTCAACGGGCTTGGCCTGGAGGGCTGGCTGCCGCGGCTCGTACAATCCTCAGGCAGCAAGGCGACCGTGGTGACGGCGAGCGCCGGCATCGCTCCGCTCAAGCTCGGTTCGGAGTCCGATCCGCATGCCTGGCAATCGATCCCCAACGCGAAAGCCTACGTGACCAACATCGCCGCCGCGCTGGCCGCGGCCGCGCCTGAGGATGCGGACGTTTTCCGTAGGCAAGCCAAAGCCTATCTGGAAAAGCTCGAAGCGCTCGACCGCGAGGTGCGCGAGGCAATCGCAAAAATCCCGCCGGAGCGGCGCAAGGTGATCTCCACCCACGATGCCTTCGGCTATTTCGCCGCCGAATACGGCATCCAGTTCATCGCTCCGCTCGGCGTCTCCACCGAAACCGAGCCCAGCGCCCGCGATATCGCAGGGATCATCAGCCAGATCCGAGCCCAAAAAATCCCGGCTGTGTTCCTCGAAAATATCAGCGACGACCGGCTGATCCGGCGGATCGCGGCGGAGACCGGCTCAAAGGTCGGCGGGACCCTGATTTCGGACGGTTTGACGGGCGAAAAGGGGCCTGCCCCCACTTACATTGACATGGTCAGGCACAATATAAAGGCCCTGACCAGCGCGCTTGACCATTAGGGCACGATCCGGAAAAGTGTGCAGCGGTTTTCCGAAAAGATCGTGCTCAAGCAAGGGCTAAAGCGCGATGACGATTCAACTTAGATTCATCGCGCTTTAGGGCAGGGGCCACCCCGCCTCGCGTCGCGCGACAAGCCCGACCCCGGAGTTGTTATGTCTGAAGCGACCGCCCCCAAGATTCTTGAAAAGATTCCCGTGACCGTGCTGACCGGCTATCTCGGGGCCGGCAAGACCACGCTTTTGAATCGCATCCTGTCGGAAAATCACGGCAAGAAGTACGCCGTCATCGTCAACGAATTCGGCGAGATCGGCATCGACAACGACCTCATCATCGGCGCCGATGAGGAAGTGTTCGAGATGAACAATGGCTGCATCTGCTGCACCGTGCGCGGCGATCTCGTGCGCATCATGGACGGGCTGATGAAGCGCAAGGGCAAGTTCGACGCCATCATCGTCGAGACGACGGGTCTTGCCGATCCGGCGCCCGTCGCCCAGACCTTCTTCGTCGACGAGGACGTGCAGAAGAACGCGCGGCTCGATGCGGTCGTGACGGTTGCGGATGCCAAATGGCTCTCCGACCGTCTGAAGGACGCGCCCGAGGCCAAGAACCAGATCGCGTTTGCCGACGTGATCGTGCTGAACAAGACCGACCTCGTCTCCAAGGGAGAGCTCGCCGAGGTCGAGGCCCGCATCCGCGGCATCAACCCCTATGCGAAGCTGCACCGCACCGAGCGCTGCTCGGTGGCGTTGGCTGACGTGCTCGACCGCGGCGCCTTCGACCTCGACCGCATCCTCGACATCGAGCCGGACTTTCTGGAGGCCGATGATCATGACCACGACCATGATCATCACCACCATCACGGACATGACCATCACCACCACCATGATCACGGCCACGGCCTGAAGCACTATCACGACGAGGAGATGCAGTCGCTCTCGCTCAAGACCGACAAGCCGCTCGATCCCAACGTGTTCATGCCCTGGCTCCAGAACCTCGTGCAGGTGGAGGGCCAGAAGATCCTGCGCTCCAAGGGCATCCTCGCCTTCCACAATGATGACGACCGCTATGTCTTCCAGGGCGTGCACATGATGCTCGAGGGCAATCACCAGCGGAAGTGGAAGGAGGGCGAGCCGCGCGAGAGCCGTCTCGTCTTCATCGGTCGCGAATTGCCGGAACAGGCCATTCGCGAAGGCTTCGAGAGCTGCATCGTCTCGTGATGAAAGAGTTTACGCCGGCTCCCGATTCACCCTCGATCGTCTCCGTCACCGACCGCGTCAAGCCGGTCGCGCTGGGGATGGCCGTGACGTCTGTGCATTTCCTGGCCGACTGCGCCGCCTTCGTCGGCGGCGAGGAGAATGTTGCGCTGGTGGATAGCCAGGGCGAGATCAGCACCGTCGCCGTCCATAGTGGCGGCATTCTTTCGACCGCGAGCGACGGCAAGCGCCTCGTGATGGGCGGCGACGACGGCAAGGTCACAGCGCTCGACGCCAAGGGCGACGTGACGTTGCTCGCGACCGATCCCAAGCGGCGCTGGATCGATGCGGTGGCGCTGCATGCCGACGGCGCCTTCGCCTGGTCGGCCGGCAAGTTTGCCTTCGTCAAGAGCGGCAAGAACGAAGAGAAGTCGATCGAGGTGCCCTCGACCGTCGGCGGGCTCGCCTTTGCGCCGAAGGGTCTGCGGCTTGCGATCGCGCATTACAACGGCGCGACGCTGTGGTTTCCCAACATGGCGGGGAGTGCCGAATTCCTGCCCTGGGCCGGCTCGCATCTCGCCGTCACCTTCAGCCCGGACAACAAATTCCTGGTCACCGCGATGCACGAGCCGGCGCTGCATGGCTGGCGGCTCGCCGATAACAGGCACATGCGCATGACCGGCTATCCCGGCCGCGTCCGCTCGATGTCCTGGAGCGCGGGCGGCAAGGCGCTGGCGACCTCGGGCGCCGACACCGTGATCCTGTGGCCGTTCGCAAGCAAGGACGGTCCGATGGGCAAGGAGCCCGCGATGCTCGCGCCCTTGCAGGCGCGCGCGTCGGTGGTCGCCTGCCATCCGAAGAACGACATCTTCGCTGCCGGCTATAGCGATGGCACCGTGTTGATGGTGCGTCTGGAGGACGGCGCGGAGATCCTGGTCCGCCGCAACGGCACACCGGCCGTGGCCGCGCTCGCCTGGAACGCCAAGGGGACGCTCTTGGCATTCGCCGACGAAAATGGGGACGGCGGCGTTCTGGAGCTTTAATTCTTCATCGTTCCGGCCGTAGTGTGGGCAAAGGTGCCCTTGCGCCGTGCCCACCATCGCTCCGCGAGACAAAAGTGGTGGGCACGTCGCGCGAACAGCGCGCCTTTGCCCACCCTACCGCATCTCTCAAACGGCGGCGCGAACCCATGCGGTTTCTGACGACCTTCCAGCTTGCAGACTTCCTCGATACGCTGGTCAGCCTTTTCACGGCCTTCGTGCTGGGAACGCTGATCGGCGCCGAGCGGCAATATCGCCAGCGCACCGCGGGCCTGCGCACCAATGTGCTGGTCGCTGTCGGCGCCGCCGCCTTCGTCGATCTCGCCATGCATCTGACAGGGGCCGACGGCGCGGTCCGCGTGATCTCCTACGTCGTCTCCGGCATCGGCTTCCTTGGCGCCGGCGTCATCATGAAGCAGGGCATGGACGTGCGCGGGTTGAACACTGCGGCGACGCTCTGGGCCTCGGCCGCCGTCGGCTCCTGCGCCGGCGCCGACCTGGTCGCGCAGGCTGTCGCACTCACGGTGTTCATCATCGCGGGCAACACGCTGCTGCGTCCCCTGGTGAACGCAATCAACCGCATCCCGCTGAACGAGAAGGCGCTGGAGGCGACCTACTACTTCAAGGTCGCGGTCACGACGGAAGCCTTGCCCGACATGCGCGACCGCCTCGTCGACAAGCTCGAGAGCGCGAAATATCCCGTGGCGGATGTCGAGGTTGTCGAGATCGGCGACGACATCCTGGAGATCGTTGCGAAGCTGGTCGCGACCGCGGTCGATCCGAACGAACTGAACGCCGTGGCCGTCGACATGCAGCGCCACTCCGGCGTGCGCCACGCCACCTGGGAAGTCAGCACGACGGACTGAACGCAGCGTTTCGGCGGGGTTCCCTGCGGCGACATCCCCGCGGAACTGCGGTCCGGCCATTTCGTTGATACTGCGGACGAATTCGCGGGGTAGCTGAGATGGCCGGTAAGCAAGACAAGCTCAGATTTCACCGGGATCTGCTGATCGCCTGTGTCCTGTTCGGGGCGGGCGTCCTGATCTCCGGCCTGTCGCTGGCGCAGATCCGGGCCGAGAGCCGGCAACACATGGCTCAAGCCACGCAGCCGCTGCAAGGCACGCCGACGCCGGATGATCAGAGCAAGACGCCCGCGGAGTCAAAGCCAGGCGGCGACCGCCCCACCACCCCAGCACCCGAGCCCGCGCGGCCCGATCCGCAGACTCAAGGTGCGGCGAAGCCGGTGCTGCCACAAGCGCCCGCCGAGAAGATCGCCCCGCCGATCAAGGAGCCGTCGATCAAGGAGAAGTAGCCCCCAACCGTCATTCCGGGGCGCGACGAAGTCGCGAGCCCGGAATCCATCTATCCGCTAACTCTGCGGCAGGATGGATTCCGGGCTCGACGCTGTCGCGTCGCCCCGGAATGAGGGTGGAGATCGTGGCGTCATCCCGGCTGATTTGCCCGACGCGCCAGTGGTTTCGCAGAACCCGCAACGCCCCACGCCAGCCGTCGCCGGCTACTGTGCATGGGGTTGTTTTCGACATTTTGATGCCCCGCCTTGGCAGGGCATAACGCAGGCGTGTCGTCAGCGCACCAAAATATTCCGGAACTGCCAGGGATCGCTGGTATCGATATCCTCCGGAAACAGTCCCGGACGATCCGTCAGCGGCGTCCAGTCGGTGTAGAAACCCTTCACCGGGCCGAGATACGGCATCTGGATTTCCAGCAGACGATCGAAATCCATCTCGTCGGCCTCGACGATGCCTTCGTTCGGGTTTTCCAGCGCCCACACCATGCCGCCGAGCACGGCGGAGGTCACCTGCAGGCCGGTGGCGTTCTGATAGGGCGCGAGTTTGCGGGTCTCCTCGATGGAGAGCTGCGAGCCATACCAGTAGGCATTGTTGTCGTGGCCGAACAGCAGCACGCCGAGCTCGTCGATACCATCGACGATTTCGTTCTCATCGAGAATGTGGTGCTTTTCCTGCATCTTCGCGGCGCGGCCGAACATTTCATGCAGCGACAGCACGGCATCGTCAGCCGGATGATAGGCATAGTGGCAGGTCGGTCGATAGATCGCCGTGCCCGATGCGTCGCGCACCGTGAAGTAATCGGAGATCGAGATCGACTCGTTGTGCGTGACGAGGAAGCCATACTGCGCGCCGCGGGTCGGGCACCAGGTGCGCACGCGCGTGTTGGCGCCGGGCTGCATCAGATAGATGGCAGCGCCGCAGCCAGCTTCGTGGGTCCGCGCATTCTCGGGCATCCATTTCTCATGGGTGCCCCAACCGAGCTCGGACGGCTGCACGCCTTCCGACAGGAAACCTTCCACCGACCAGGTGTTGACGAAGACATCAGGCTCTTTCGGCTTCTTGGAGCGCTGGGTGTCGCGTTCGGCGATGTGGATGCCCTTGACACCGGCCTGCCGCATCAAGTCCGCCCATTCGGCCTTGGTCTTCGGCTTGGGGGCATTGAGCTTCAGGTCGGCGGCGACATTGAGAAGTGCCTGCTTGACGAAAAAGGAGACCATGCCGGGATTGGCGCCGCAGCAGGAGACGGCCGTCGTCGAGCCCTTGGGCCGCGCCTTCTTGGCGGCCAGCGTCACCTCGCGAAGGGCGTAGTTGGAGCGCGCTTCCGGGCCCTTCGACGCATCGAAATAGAAGCCGAGCCAGGGCTCGTTGACGGTGTCGATGTAGAGAGCGCCGAGCTCGTTGCAGAGCTCCATGATGTCGGTCGAGCCGGTGTCGACCGAGAGATTGACGCAAAAACCCTGGCCACCGCCTTCGGTGAGCAGCGGGGTCAGCAACTCGCGATAATTGTCCCTGGTTACGGCCTTCTGGATGAAGCGCACATTCTGCTTCTCGCAATGTGCCTTGCGGCCCTCGTCCTTGGGATCGATCACGGTGACGCGCGACTTGTCGTAGTCGAGATGCCGCTCGATCATCGGCAACGTGCCTTTGCCGATGGAGCCGAAGCCGACCATGACGATGGGACCGGTGATCTTCGCGTAGATCTGCGAGGGAGGGCTCATGGGATGGTTTCTCCGGAACGTGCTGGCAGACAAAGGGTGAGGGGTGGATCAGGCGCTGCGGCGCTTGGCGGTGACTTCGATCTCGACCTTCATCTCGGGCTTATAGAGCGCTGAGACGACGAGAAGCGTTGCGGCCGGGCGGATGTCGCCGAGGACTTCGCCGCAGACGGCGAAATGCGCGTCGGCCTCGCTGCCGTCGGTGAGGTAGTAGGTCACGCGGACGATGTCGGCCATGTCGAATCCGCCCTCCTTCAGGGCGGCCTCGATGGTCTTGAAGCAGTTACGTGACTGGCTCGTGACATCGGCCGGCATCGTCATCGTCGCATAGTCGTAGCCGGTGGTTCCGGAGACGAAGGCGAAGTCGCCGTCGATCACGGCGCGGCTGTAGCCGGCGGTCTTCTCGAAGGGAGAGCCGGTGGAAATCAGGCGACGGGACATCTGTTCGACCTCGACTGAAGGGGTGTTTCGCGGGGTTAAAGGGCCTTTCGGGGCCCTGCGCAACCCCCGAAACGGCAGTGAAAGGAGCTCAGCGGGAGTGCTGTGTCGTACCTTGCGACGGCGGCGGCGAGCCGCTCCACCGTCGCACCAGGATGTCCCTGACGATCATGACCGCGATCAGGACGAACAGCACCGATGTGATCAGGCTGCGCAGGCGCGGACGGGCATCACCGCTGGATGCGGCCGGGGTCTTCGCCATGATGGACGTCGCCCTTTAGGCCGCGTGCGCGTGCGGGCGCGCCGCCCGCCGTTTGGGCAGCGCAGCGCCGGTCGGGATGATCATGCCGCAGGCGTCATCCAGGCTACCGGCCTCGAATTCGAGGCCGAGCAGCCGTTCGCGCTCGAACGGCCCCGGCAGTGAAAGCGCGCCGGTCTTCTCCGCCGAGAAGCCGAAGCGGGCGTAGTAGGGGGCGTCGCCGAGCAGGATCACGGCGGCATGCCCGCGCGCCCGGGCGGCGGCCAGCGCTTGATGCATCAGCGCGGCGCCGATCCCGAACTCGCGGCAGGCAGGATCGACCGCGAGCGGTCCGAGGACCAGAGCAGCCCTGCCTCCGGCGCTGACGTGCCACAGCCGCACGGTTCCCACGAGCTTCCCCTCGCGCAACGCCGACAGGGCAAGGCCTGCGGCGGGTGCACGTCCGTCGCGCAGGCGCTGGCAGGTGCGGCCATGGCGGTTCTCGCCAAAGCAGGCATCGAGCAGCGCTTCACGCATCGCAACGTCGGCAGCACGCTCCGCACGGATCGCGAACGGAGCGGCTTTCGAGGTGAGGGCGACCTGTGGCTTCCGAAGAGCAGTCATGACACGTCAGTCCTCGCTTGAACTTGCGGACAAGCGTCCGCGCGCACAAGCGTCGTCAGAAATCGAAAATGTCAGGGAGGAGCCGGCATCGCCGGCTCCCGGTTCATCAAGCCTCGACGTCGAGGCGGATCAGATGTGATACGTCTTCAGCGGCGGGATGCCGTTGAACGCCACCGACGAGTAGGTCGACGTATAGGCCCCGGTCCCTTCGATCAGCACCTTGTCGCCGATCTCGAGCGTCACCGGGAGCGGATACGGGCTCTTCTCGTACAGGACGTCGGCGGAATCGCAGGTGGGCCCAGCGAGCACGCACGGCGTCATGTCCGCGCCGTCATGCGGGGTGCGGATCGCGTAGCGAATCGACTCGTCCATGGTCTCGGCGAGACCGCCGAACTTGCCGATGTCGAGATACACCCAGCGCACCTCGTCCTCGTCGCTCTTCTTCGAGATGAGCACGACCTCGGACTCGATCACCCCGGCGTTGCCCACCATGCCGCGGCCCGGCTCGATGATGGTCTCGGGGATCTGGTTGCCGAAGTGCTTGCGCAGCGCACGGAAGATCGACCGGCCGTAGGTGACCACCGGCGGCACGTCCTTCAGGTACTTGGTCGGGAAGCCCCCGCCCATGTTGACCATCGAGAGGTTGATGCCGCGTTCGGCGCAGTCGCGGAACACCTGCGAGGCCATCGCCAGCGCACGATCCCACGCTTTCACCTTGCGCTGCTGCGAGCCGACATGGAAGGAGATGCCGCACGGCTCCAGGCCCAGACGCTTGGCGAGGTCGAGCACCTCGACCGCCATCTCCGGGTCGCAGCCGAACTTGCGCGACAGCGGCCACTCGGCGCCGGCGCAGTCGTAGAGGATGCGGCAGAACACCTTCGCAGCCGGCGCGGCACGGGCGACCTTCTCCACCTCGGCGGCGCAATCCACCGCGAACAGCCGAATGCCGAGCGCGAAGGCGCGCGCGATGTCGCGCTCCTTCTTGATCGTGTTGCCGAAGGAGATGCGGTCAGGTGTCGCACCGGCGGCCAGCGCCATCTCGATCTCGGCGACGGTTGCGGTGTCGAAGCAGGAGCCCATGGAGGCGAGCAGCGCCAGCACTTCCGGCGCCGGGTTCGCCTTGACGGCATAGAACACGCGGCTGTCGGGCAGCGCCTTGGCAAAGCTCTGGTAATTGTCGCGCACGACCTCGAGGTCGACGACGAGGCACGGCTCGGTATCGAGACCTTCAGTGCGGCGGTTGCGCAGAAATTCCCTGATGCGATCGGTCATAGCACCCTCCAAACGGCCCCAGCGACGGAGCCCGTTCAAAATGTTCTCGGACAGGGGTGCTTTGGCGCTGCCGCACGATGGAGACGCGACAGGGCCGAGAACCCGAGACCGAATTGTGCTGCCGTGGATTGGTTGGGAATTTTCCCGCCCGCTCACCTGGCAATGAAGGACAAGCCTTTTCAGTAGCCCGCGCCGGCGTTGGAATGCCGGTAGAGACCAAAAAAGCCCGATCCGTCGTTGCTTTAAGTCGCGTCCCCCGTTGAGAACGAGGTGCGCCGGTTCGCCTCCGGCTGCCAGTCACGGTTGCAAAGAGCAAAGTCACCTTCGACTAGGCATCTCTTTGAGAGAGATGCTGGACACTCCGGGCTTGCTTCAGTCTTCCGACTTCGGCACTTCCGAAGAGCCCCTCGGCTTCTTCACCCCTTGGCGGCTGTCCGGCCTCTTGTCCGGATACCTACCGACTGACACACGACCACAGGCACGTGCGAAATTGGGCAAGACCGCACATAAGCGTTTTGACTCTGCTTCGCAAGAATTTTTTTATGCTGAGAGCAGAATTGCCTAACGGCTGCTTGCGCTGTGGTGCGCGAGCGACGCTGAAGATGAACGGCTGTTAAGTTTGCGCGAGCTTGCGCGCGCCTCTTGCTCGCGCGCGGCGCCTCACGCGCGCTTCGTGAACGGCTCGACGCGCTGAGCAGCGCGGATGAACGCGGTCATGACGAAGACGCCGAGCGCGAACAGCACGGCCTGCACGATGTGCGCGCCGGTGTCGTCGAGCCCGAACAGAATCGCGAGCGCCCAGCCGCCGGCAAACGCCGCGCCGAACACCTCGGCGCCGATCAGGATGGCGGCGCTGATGACGGTGATGACGCTCGGCCAGACGATCTGGCGGGAGGAGGAGGCGGGTGCGTTCATGAGCTCTCGGTCCGTGGTCTTAGGGGCCGCAATCTCCCCGAAAAGGGGCCCGGGAGCAAGGCCAAATGGCGCAAAAAAGCCCCATCGCGTGCTATAGCTGGCTGCAACAAACCAGCGCAAAAAACGGGACAGGTCATGTCAGAACTCCGCGAAAATACCGGCGACGCGCCGGCCGAGACGAACCCGCTCCTGAAGGCCTGGGTGACGCCGTTCGCAACCCCGCCGTTCGACGAGATCAGCCCGGAGCACTTCCTGCCCGCCTTCGAGCAGGCCTTCGCCGACCACTCCGCGGAGATTGCGGCGATCGTCCATGATCCGGCGACGCCGGACTTCGCCAACACCATCACGGCGCTGGAGCGCTCCGGCAAGCTGCTCACCAAGGTCTCGGCCGTGTTCTACGACCTCGTCTCCGCGCACTCCAATCCGGCGATCCTGGAGATCGACAAGGACGTTTCTTTGCGGATGGCGCGGCACTGGAATCCGATCATGATGAACGCGGTGCTGTTTGGCCGCATCGCCCAGCTCCACGAGAACCGTGCCACGCTGAAGCTCAATCCGGAGCAGCTCCGCCTGCTCGAGCGCACCTACACCCGCTTCCACCGCGCCGGCGCCGGGCTCACCGAGGAGGCCAAGGCGCGGATGGCCGAGATCAACGAGAAGCTCGCCCAGCTCGGCACCACCTTCAGCCATCATCTGCTCGGTGACGAGCAGGAGTGGTTCATGGAGCTCGGCGAGGACGACCTCGAGGGACTGCCGGGGAGCTTCGTCGCGGCCGCCAAGGCTGCGGCAGAAGATCGCGGGCTGGCCGGCAAGGCCATCATCACGCTGTCGCGCTCTTCGGTCGAGCCGTTCCTGAAGGGCTCGGCGCGGCGCGACCTGCGCGAGAAGGTCTACAAGGCCTTCACCGCGCGGGGCGACAATGGCAACGCCAACGACAACAACGAGACCATCGTCGAGATCCTGAAGCTGCGCGAGGAGAGCGCCAATCTCCTGGGCTATCCGACCTTCGCCGCCTACCGGCTCGAGGATTCGATGGCCAAGACGCCGGATGCGGTGCGGGGCCTCCTGGAGCGGGTCTGGAAGCCTGCGCGGGCGCGCGCGCTCGCCGATCGCGACGAAATGCAGGAGCTGATCACGACCGAAGGCGGCAATTTCCAGCTCGCGCCCTGGGACTGGCGCTACTACGCCGAAAAGCTGCGCCTCCAGCGCGCCAATTTCGACGATGCCGCGATCAAGCCGTATCTGACGCTCGACCACATGATCGCGGCGGCCTTCGACTGCGCCACGCGGCTGTTCGGCATCACCTTCGAGGAGCGCAAGGATGTCCCGGCCTGGCACGCGGATGTCCGCGTCTGGGAGGTGAAGGACCGGGACGGCAAGCACAAGGCGCTGTTCTATGGCGACTACTATGCCCGGCCGTCAAAGCGCTCGGGTGCCTGGATGACCTCGCTGCGCGAGCAGCAGAAGCTCGACGGCGAGACCGCGCCGCTCGTCATCAATGTCTGCAACTTCGCCAAGGGCGCCGGCGGCGAGCCCTCGCTGCTGTCGCCCGACGACGCCCGCACGCTGTTCCATGAGTTCGGCCACGGCCTGCACGGCATGCTTTCCAACGTGACCTATCCGTCGCTATCGGGCACCTCGGTGTTCACCGACTTCGTCGAGCTGCCCTCCCAGCTCTATGAGCACTGGCAGGAGCGGCCCGAGGTGCTGCAGCAGTTCGCCCGCCACTATCAGACCGGCGAGCCGCTGCCCGACGACCTGCTCCAGCGCTTCCTCGCGGCACGCAAGTTCAACCAGGGCTTTGCCACCGTCGAGTTCGTCTCCTCGGCGCTGGTCGATCTCGAATTCCACACCCAGCCGGCCGATACCGCGACGGACGTGCGCGCGTTCGAGAAGGCGGAGCTCGAGAAGATTGGCATGCCCGAGGAGATCGCGATGCGGCACCGGCCCACGCAATTCGGCCACATCTTCTCCGGCGACCACTACGCTGCCGGCTATTACAGCTATATGTGGTCGGAGGTGATGGATGCCGACGCCTTCGGCGCCTTCGAGGAAGCCGGCAACATCTTCGATCCCGATGTCGCCAAACGCCTGCACGATGACATCTACTCCACCGGCGGATCGGTCGATCCGGAAGCCGCCTACGAGGCCTTCCGAGGCCGGCCGCCGGAGCCGGATGCGCTCTTGCGCCGCCGCGGCCTGCTCGACGAAGCGAAGGCGGCCTGATGGGCATGCGCGGCCTGTTCGGATGGTTGCTCGCCGCCGGCCTGTCGCTTGCGGCGGGGATGGCGCAGGCCCATCCGCATGTCTGGATCACCGCGACCAGCGAGCTGATCTACGCGCCCGACGGTTCGATCACCGGCGTCCGCCACGCCTGGACCTTCGACGACATGTTCTCGGCCTATGCGACCCAGGGGCTCGAGGGCAAGACCAAGGGCAGCTACACGCGCGAGGAGCTGGCCCCGCTCGCCCAGACCAATGTCGAGTCGCTGAAGGAATATGCCTACTTCACCTTCGCCAAGGCCGACGGAAAGAGGGAGCGCTTCAACGAGCCGGTCGACTATTTCCTCGACTACAAGGACACCGTGCTGACCCTGCACTTCACGCTGCCGCTGAAGACGCCGCTGAAGCCGAAGCAACTCGTGCTTGAGGTGTTCGACCGCTCCTTCTTCATCGACTTCCAGATGGCCAAGGACAACCCGGTCAAGCTGGTCGGCGCACCAGCCGGCTGCCAGATCAAGCTGGAGCGGCCGAATGACGGCACCGCGAGCGCCCAGAAGCTCAACGAGCAGACCTTTGTGGACGGCGAGAACTCGAACTTCGGCATGATGTTCGCCAACAAGATCACCGTGGATTGCCCGTGACTTCTCTCCTTCGCTCTCCGCTTGCCCATTCGCTTGCAACCGGCGCGGCCGTTCTTGTCGCCGTCTTGGCCGTCGATGCGGCGCTTCACGATCTCTTCGCGCAAAACCCCTTCGGCGGCCCGCGCCCCGCGCCCGAGCCGGAGGCCGGCGGCATCATCGGTTGGCTGCTGGCGAAGCAATCGGAATTTTACCGCGAGATGTCGGCGACCATCCGCGCCGCGAAATCCGACGGCTCGGCGGTGTGGACGCTGCTCGCCATCTCGTTTGCCTACGGCATCTTCCATGCCGCCGGCCCCGGCCATGGCAAGGCTGTGATCTCGTCCTACCTCGTCGCCAACCAGGAAACGGCACGGCGTGGCATCGTGTTGTCCTTTGCCTCGGCGCTGATGCAGTCGCTGGTCGCAGTCCTCATCGTCGGCGTCGCGGCCTGGGCGCTGAATGCGACGGCCAGGACCATGTGCAGCGCCGAGAAGGTGATCGAGATCGCCAGCTACGCTCTGATCGCAGCGTTCGGGCTGCGCCTCGTCTGGGTCAAGGGCGGCGCCTTCATCCGCGCGCTCCAGGCCTCCCAGCCGGTGCCTGCGATCGCCGGCGTGCCGCATCATCACGATCACGGCCACCATCACCATCATCATGACGCGCATGATCATGGTCACAGTAATCACCACCATGGCCAAGCCCACACCCACGCCCATGCCCACGACCATGTCCATGACGAGCATTGCGGCCATTCCCACGGCCCGACGCCAGGCGAGCTTGCCGGCCCCGGTGGCTGGCGGCGCGGGCTCGCGGCAATCCTCACCGTCGGCATCCGCCCCTGCTCAGGCGCGATCCTGGTCCTGGTGTTCGCACTCGCCCAGGGCCTGTTCTGGGCCGGCATCGCCGCGACCTTCCTGATGGGGCTCGGCACCGCCATCACGGTTGCTACCATCGCGGTCATCGCCGTCTCCGCCAAGGACATCGCCCGGCGCCTGAGCGCCGGCCGCGACGGCGGCGGCGCACTCTTTATGCGCGGCATCGAATTTGCGGCTGCCGGCCTCGTGCTCCTGTTCGGCACTGGCCTCTTGTTCGGCTACCTCGCCGCCGAACGAACGACGTGTTTTTGATGAGAATTCTCGTGCCCCGGACGCAGCTCAGCGTCTCTTCGACGATGCGCCGCAGAGGGCCCATCTCTCCGCGCAGTGGGCGTGGCTTTCTGGGTCCCGGCTCTGCGGTGCAGCGCCAAGGCGCTGCACCGCGTCCGGGACACGTCAGAGAGAACTTCACACCGGCAGAAATCGCTTCAAGGCGGGCATGAAGAAGATCGCGACGTTGATCGCAAAACCGATGCTCCAGAGGATCGAGCGCAGCGTCGGGCGGTTGCCAAGATAGGTGAAGACGTATGCGATCCGCACGATCAGGAAGAGCGCGGCGAGCTCGTCGACCAGGCGCTGCGGCGAATCGCGGAATTCAGCGAGCAGCACGGCAATCGCGAAGAACGGGAAGGTCTCGATGCCGTTCTGGTGCGCGCCCAGCGCGCGCTGGGAGATGGCATCCTCATAGAAGGCCGGGTCGCGCGGCTTCGAATTGTCGAAGCGACCGAACCTGATCCATTTGATCGAGGCGATCGTCGCAAGATAGAGCAGCAACGCCCCAAACACGCACCATTCCGCGAGCGTCATGGTTCCTTCCCCCTGCGCATGGTCCGGAAAAGTGGGCACCGGTTTTCCGAGGAGACCATGCTCCGCCAAAAGGTCGAGCGCGATGGAAACCCACCGCGCTCGGGTCGAAACCCTAGCGAACTCGGCCCAATCTTGACAAGTTCGGCCCAACGCGCGAACCCGTTGGGCCATGACGCGCGTTCTCCCGATCGACACATCGAAGGCCACCGCGGCTGCGGCCGCCTCGCGTGTCGGCGTGCTGCTCGTCAATCTCGGGACCCCCGACACCGCGGATGCTCCGGGCGTGCGCGTCTACCTCAAGGAATTCCTGAGCGATCCCCGCGTCATCGAGGACCAGGGCCTGGTCTGGCAGTTCGTGCTGAACGGCATCATCCTGCGCAAGCGCCCCCGCACCAAGGCGATCGACTATCAGAAGATCTGGAACACCGAGAAGAACGAGTCGCCGCTCAAGACCATCACGCGCTCGCAGGCCGACAAGCTCGCGGCCGCACTCGCCGACCGCGCGCATGTCGTGGTCGACTGGGCGATGCGCTACGGCAACCCGTCGATCAAGTCCGGCATCGACGCGCTGATCGCGCAGGGTTGCGACCGGATCCTCACCGTGCCGCTCTATCCGCAATATTCGGCTTCGACCTCGGCGACCGTCTGCGACGAGGTGTTTCGCGTGCTCGCCCGCCTGCGCGCACAACCGACGCTGCGGGTGAGCCCGCCTTACTACGAGGACGAATCCTATATCGAGGCGCTCGCGACCTCGATCGAGGCGAGCCTGGCGAGCCTGCCGTTCAAGCCGGAGCTGATCGTCGCCTCCTTCCACGGCATGCCGATATCCTATGTCGAGAAGGGCGATCCCTATCAGGGCCACTGCGTGGCAACCACCGAGGCGCTGCGCCGCCGGCTGAAGCTCGACGCGTCAAAGCTGCTACTCACCTTCCAATCGCGGTTCGGCAATGAGGAATGGCTCCAGCCCTATACGGATGCGACCATGAAGCGCCTGGCGCAGGAAGGCGTGCGCCGCATCGCGGTGGTGACGCCGGGCTTTGCTGCCGACTGCCTGGAGACGCTGGAGGAGATCGCACAGGAGAATGCCGAGATATTCAGGCACAATGGCGGCGAGGCGTTTGCCGCGATCCCCTGCCTCAACGACAGCGAGCCCGGCATGGACGTGATCCGCACCCTGGTGCTGCGCGAGCTGCAAGGCTGGATCTAATGTGCCTGGATCTGAGGGACGCCTCATGAAGCGGCGCGAGGTTCTGGCACTTCTCGGCGGCGCCGCGCTGCTGCCGCTGCCGGCGGCAGCGCAGCCGGCGCCGGTCGCGATGCGCCGGCTCGGCGTGCTCACGGTGACGGCAGCCGATGACGCCATCGCGCAGATGCGCGCGACGATCCTGGTCGATGCGCTCGCGACGCTTGGCTGGAAAGAACAGGACAATTTACGGATCGACTGGCGTAGTGGCGGCGGCGACCGGGCGCTGATCGCCCGGCAGGCGGGCGAGCTGGTTACGCTCAATCCCGATATCCTGCTCGCGGTCGGCACGCCCTGCGTCGAGGAATTGCGCAAGCGTACCTCGACAATGCCGATCGTATTCGCGGTGGTCACCGACCCCGTCGGTCAAGGATTTGTGGAAGCGCTCGCCCATCCCGGCGGCAACATCACCGGCTTTACCGATTATGACGGGCCGATGGCCGGCAAATGGCTGCACATGCTGACGCAGATCGCGCCGCCGGTGCGCCGCGTGGCGGTGATCTACAATCCCGCCACCGCGCCGTTCGCCGGCCTGATGCTGCGCGCAATTGAGGACTCCGCGCGCGCGCTCGGGGTCGTCGTCGAGCCGGCGCCGGTCCATGACGAGGCCTCGATCGCAGCCCTTGCATCCCGCAAGGACGAGGGCCTGCTGGTGCTGCCGGATTTCTTCACCCTGGCAAACCGCGCGCGCCTCCAGGCCGCGATCAGCAAGGCCCGTCTGCCCGCTGTCTATTGGAGCCGCACCTTCGTCGACGAGGGCGGCCTGATGTCCTACAGCACTGACAGCGCCGAGCAGCTCCGCCGCGCCGCTGCCTATATCGACCGCATCCTGAAAGGCGAGAAGCCGGCCGATCTTCCCGTGCAAAATCCCACCAAGTTCGAGCTTACGGTCAACCTGCGCACCGCCGGGGTGCTCGGCGTGGCGATCCCGCCGGCATTGCTCGCAACGGCCGATGAGGTCATCGAATGAGGCGCGCTAGGTTGCCGCCGCCGCGTTTCAAGAGCCTCCCCGCCAATACTTAATGGCCGTCGTTCCGGCTTCGTGCGTCTTGTGAAATGATCGCGAGAGGCCGACGTAAAGTGTGCCGCTGAACCGGTCGGGACGCGAATCCGACCAATGAACGGCGCGGGAAAAGCCTTTTCCCGCCTTGGAGGAGCTATGAGTGGTTTCGATATTTTTGCAATTGCACTGGTGTTTCTCGTCATCGTCACGCTGCTTGCCGGCGTGAAAACGGTGCCGCAGGGTTATGACTGGACCATCGAGCGGTTCGGCAAATACACCCAGACGCTATCGCCGGGACTCAACCTGATCGTGCCCTATTTCGATCGCGTCGGGCGCAAGATGAACATGATGGAGCAGGTGATCGACATTCCCGAGCAGGAGGTGATCACCAAGGACAACGCGACGGTGAGCGTGGACGGCGTCGCCTTCTACCAGGTGTTTGATGCTGCGAAGGCGAGCTACGAGGTCGCCAACCTCAACAACGCAATCACCGTCCTGACCATGACCAACATCCGCTCGGTGATGGGCTCGATGGATCTAGACCAGGTGCTGTCGCATCGCGACGAGATCAACGAGCGCCTGCTCCGCGTCGTCGATGCCGCGGTTTCGCCCTGGGGCGTCAAGGTCAACCGCATCGAGATCAAGGACATCGTGCCGCCGGCCGATCTCGTCGAGGCCATGGGCCGGCAGATGAAGGCCGAGCGCGTCAAGCGCGCCGACATTCTGGCCGCCGAAGGCCAGCGGCAGTCCGAAATCCTGCGCGCCGAGGGCGCCAAGCAGGGCCAGATCCTCCAGGCGGAAGGCCGCCGCGAAGCCGCCTTCCGCGACGCCGAAGCACGCGAGCGTCTGGCGGAGGCCGAGGCCAAGGCAACGCAGATGGTGTCTGAGGCAATTGCCAAGGGCGACGTCGCCTCGTTGAACTATTTCATCGCCGACAAATATATCAAGGCGTTCGGACAGTTTGCGGAGGCGCCAAACCAGAAGATCATCATGCTGCCGATGGAAGCCGTGAGCCTGCTCAGTTCGCTCGCCGGCATCGGCGAAATTGCCAAGGCGACGTTCGGCGAAAGCGCGGCCTCCGCAACCGCCGCCGCCCGTCGCGGCTCGGTGCCGCCGGCCGGTAGCGCGCCGCCGGCCGTGCCGCCGCAACAATGAGGTAACCCAGAGGTCGTGTCATGACCGATATGTTCGTCACCCTCGGCACGTGGAACTGGCTGATCTTCGGCTTCATCCTGATGGCGCTGGAGGTGTTCGCGCCGGGCGTGTTCCTGTTCTGGCTCGGGCTTGCCGCGCTGCTGGTCGGATTGGTGTCCTTCGTCGCTCATCCCGCCTGGCAGGCACAGCTCGTGATGTTCGCGCTGTTCGCCGCCGCCGCAGTCCCGGTATGGCGGCGCCTCGCGCGCGGCAGGATCGACACGAGCGCGAGCCCGCATCTGAACAAGCGCACCGAGGCGCTTCTGGGCCGCGAGTTCACGCTGGAGAAGCCGATCATCGATGGAAGCGGCACCGTGCGCATCGGCGACACCGTCTGGCGCGTCGCCGGCCCCGATACACCAGCCGGCACGCGGGTGAAGGTGGTGCAGGTGGATGGCGCCAACCTGACGGTGGCCGCGGCGTAGCTCTCTTGCCCTCTCCCCTTGCGGGAGAAGGGAAGGCATTGAGCAAGGCGCTACGCTTTGCTCAATTCTTTCGCCACTTTTCCGCAAACCGGTGCAGCGGCATGAAGGTCTCGCACAATTCCCGCCCGAGCGGCGTCAGGCTGTAGCCGCCGGCCTCCCCAAGTTCTACGAAACCCGCCTCGCGCAATTCCGTCAGCCGCGCCTGCAGCACCGTGGGGGATGCCTCGTCGCAGGCGCTGCGTAGCGCGCGAGAGGTGAGGGGGGCGCCGCGCAATTCCCACAGGATCCGCAACGACCAGCGTTTCCCCAAGAGGTCCAGCAGCGCCATGATCGGCCGGCCCGTGCGTGAGCCGCGTACGCTGCGTTGCCCGACCTGCCTCACCATGTCTGCCTCTTGCATGTTGCTACATATAGTGTAGCGTACGTTGCTACAGTTATTGTAGCATAGAGGTTGGCCATGTCACCTGCCGCACCGCGCATCGCACCGCTGGATCCGCCATACCCGTCCGAGATCGATGAGCAGTTCAACCGCATCATGCGCGGTGCGCCGCCCTTGATGCTGTTCCGGGTAATGGCAGGACACAAGCGCGCCTGGGACAAGTTTCGCGCCAGCAGCCTCCTGGACCCGGGGCCACTGTCCTTGCGTGCGCGCGAGATCGTCATCGACCGCACCTGCGCACTGAACACATGCGAATATGAATGGGGCGTGCACGTCGCGATCTTCGCGGGAGCTGCGGGTCTCACGGATGAACAGGTCCGCGCCACCGCTCATGGCGATGCGACTTCAACCTGCTGGTCTGCGACTGAGCGGGCGCTGATCGCGGCCGTCGATGCCCTGCATCATCGCGCGACGCTTGATGATGCGGAGTTCGCGGCGCTCGCAGCGCATTACGACGACGCGCAGATCTTGGAGATCATGATGCTCTGCGGGGTCTACCGCACGGTGTCGTATCTGGCGAACGGGCTGAGATTGCCGCTGGAGGAGAAGGCGGCGCGGTTTCCAGCGCTCTAAGCGTCGTCATTGCGAGGAGCGACTTGTCCGCCGTAGCTCGAAGAGCGAAGGCGGAAGCAACGAAGCAATCCAGAACCTCCGCGGTCGCATTCTGGATTGCATCGCTGCGCTCGTAATGACGGAGAGGAGGCAGCAGTCGGACTAAGCCACGCCCGCCCGCAAGAGATCGTGCAGGTGCACGATGCCAACCGGCTTGCTTGCTTCGGCCACGATCAGCGTCGTGATCTTGCTCGTGTTCAGCACCTCCAGCATCTCGGTCGCGAGCATGGAGGGCGGCACCGTCTTCGGCTGCTTCGTCATGATGTCGTCGACGGTCGCGGTCAGGAGGTCGGGCCGCATGTGGCGGCGCAAATCGCCGTCGGTGATGATGCCGGCGATCTCGCCCGCGTCGCTTACGATGCAGACGCAGCCGAGGCCCTTGGCCGACATCTCGACCACCGCGTCCGACATCTTCGTGCCGAGCGGCTTGACGGGAATCTCCGCGCCGGTGCGCATGTAGTCGCGCACGAATTTCAGCATCGCGCCGAGTTTTCCTCCGGGGTGGAAATGCGCGAACTCCAGCGCCGTGAAGCCGCGCCCCTCCAGCAGGGCGATCGCGATGGCATCGCCGATCGCGGCCTGCATCAGGGTCGAGGTGGTCGGCGCCAGATTGTGCGGGCAGGCCTCGCGCGCCTTGGGCAGCTCGATCACGATATCGGCGGCCTGTCCGAGCGCGGAGCCTGCGTTCGACGTCACCGCGATCATGGGAATCGCGAAGCGCGCCGAATAATTCACGAGGTTCTTCATCTCCGGCTGCTCGCCGGACCAGGACAGCGCCATGATGACGTCGTCGGTGGTGATCATGCCGAGATCGCCATGGCCGGCTTCGGCAGCGTGGACGAAGAAGGCGGGCGTGCCGGTCGAGGCCAGGGTCGCTGCGATCTTGCGCGCCATGTGGCCGGACTTGCCGAGCCCGGTGACGACGACGCGCCCCTTGGCGTTGCGGATCTTGTCGATCGCCGCCGTGAAGCTCGCCCCTAGCGGTCCCTTCAGCGCGCTGGCGAGTGCGCCGATGCCGCCGCTCTCTGTCTCCAGCGTGCGCAGCGCGGATTCGATGTCGGGAGAAGCGGGGCCGGATGATGCGGTCATCAGCGGTTTCGAGCTCGGCATGCTTTGATCCAGGGAAGAGGTCGGCAAACCCTGTTTGCCCGTGGCCGTCTGCTTAGCACGGTCGTGGCAGGGAGGCGACGCGCGTACCTCCGTCCTCAACGGCTCATTAACCATAATTGTTTTAACTCCTTTAACGATGGTACCCGCGTCCTCCGCGGAAGCCATTGCTGAAGTGTCTGAAGTCGTTGGAGTTTTTTCCATCGTGGGGTCGTCTCCAGGCAGGAGCCGGAGCAAACGCGCGCACGTCTTGCGCGCCGCCTTGTCATGCCTTGCGCTGACCGTGCTGGAGAGTGCGCCCGCTGTCGCCCAGAGCCTCACGCCAGACCTCTTCAATCCGAATCGCGGCGGCTTCGTCTCGCCTGACACGCTGCCGACGCGGCGGACGGCCACGACCACATTTGCGCAGCCGCCGTCGGACGCCTTGCCGGCGTTGCCCGATCCCAGCGCCGATCCACGCAAGAACAAGGACACACCGGCGCCATCGCGCGTCGGTCAGGTGCCGACTTATGGCCTGCCCGCGGCCAATGGCTCTGGCGCCTCGGGCTATGACTCACTCAATCGCAAGCGGCAGCAGCCCAAGCTCTATCCCGGACAGCCGAAGCCGAAGCGTGCGCCCGGCCCCGGTACCCCGGCCCCGACCGCGACGTCCACGCCCGGCATCGGCCAGCCGCGCATCGCGCCGCCGCCATCGGAGACCGCCAACAAGACGCCGGTGCCGGCGGCGATGGCAGGCACCGTGCCGGGCCAGCCGCTGCGCCGGCGCCTCAAGCTGGACGACGACCCGTTCGGTCCCGTCGGTGACTACGCCGGCAGCTTCCTGATCAAGGGTGCGCTCGAGCTCTCCGGCGGCTACGACACCAACCCGGCGCGGCTCAACAAGCCGATCGGCTCGCCGCTCTATGTCGTGGCGCCCGAGCTCGTCGTGATGTCCGACTGGGAGCGCCACGCGCTAGTCGCGGACCTGCGCGGCTCATTCACCGGTTATGGCAACCAGTTGCCTGCGACGATCGATGGCGTCGCCTCGCCGGCGCCCGTCGAGATCGATCGGCCGGATTTCACCGGCCATGTCGACGGCCGCATCGACGTCGATCGCGATCTCAAGCTGACCTCGCAGCTCCGCCTGCGCCTTGCCACCGACAATCCCGGCAGCCCGAACATCCAGGCCGGACTGCAGAAATATCCGATCTACGCCACCTACGGCACGACGCTCGGCGTCGACCAGACCTTCAATCGTTTCGAGGTCGCCGCCGGTGCCACGGTCGATCGCACCGCCTACACCAACTCGAAACTCACCGACGGCACGGTTTCCAGCAACGACGATCGCGACTTCAACCAGTACGGCGGCATCGGCCGCTTCTCCTACGATCTCAAGCCGGGTCTGAAGCCGTTCCTGGAGATCGAGGGCGACACCCGCGTTCACGACCAGGCCGCCGACCGCAACGGCTATTTGCGCGATTCAAACGGCGGCTATGCCAAGGTCGGCACGTCCTTCGAGTTCTCGCGCATCCTCACCGGCGAAATCTCGATCGGCTACGCCGCGCGCAACTATGTCGACCCGCGGCTCAGCCAGCTCAGCGGCTTCCTGACCACGGGCTCGCTAATCTGGAACGCCAGCGGGCTCACCACCGTGAAATTCTTCACCGATACGCAGCTCGCCGAGACCACGATCCCCGGCGCCTCCGGCGTGCTGGTGCGCACCTACACCGCCGAGGTCGACCACGACTTCCGCCGCTGGCTCACCGGCATCGGCAAGTTCACCTACGGCACGCTCGACTATCAGGGCCAGAACCGCAACGACAAGACCTACTCGATCGAAGGCGACATCATCTACAAGCTCAACCGCAACCTCTGGATCAAGGGCAGCCTGCGCCACGACATCCTGGATTCGAACGTCGTCGGCGCGGGTTCAGCGGGGACGGTGGTGATGCTGGGGGTGAGGATGCAGAATTGAGGGAGAGCAATTATGGCAGCTCGAATTACGTTAGACATCAACTCGGCTGGAGAATTCGAACTGTGGCTTAATCCTGAAGGCCGAGACCTTCTCGTCAAGGAACTGCTGGCCCTAAGTCAGACTAACGAGCATTTTCACTTGATGCCAATACCGTCGGACGTTGAAGTTTCGACGCGCGCCTATCGACCGAACGACAAGCTTCTCGAATACGGTAAGGTGCTGTTCCGACTCGACGAGTGGGATGCAAAGCACTTCCCGCACGTCCTGGGTTGAGGTCCGCTCGCTATCCCTTCACTCCGCCGTCATGCCCCGCGAAGGCGGGGCATCCAGTACGCCGTGGCTTCTCCGTATTCGTCACCGCCTCTGGAATACTGGATCGCCCGCTTTTCGCGGGCGATGACAGTGTGCGTGAAACTGGCGGCGGAGCGAAAAACTACCGCGGCAGGTCCGTCTTCCCCATCAGGAACGTGTCGATCGAGCGCGCGCACAGTCGCCCCTCGCGGATCGCCCACACCACCAGCGACTGGCCGCGGCGCATGTCGCCGGCGGAGAAGACGTTGGGGCGCGAGGTCTGGTAGTCGAGCGTGTTGGCCTTGACGTTGCCGCGCGGGTCGAGGTCGACCGACAGGAGCTTGAGCAGGCCCTCGTGCACGGGGTGCACGAAACCCATCGCGAGCAAGACCAGCTCGGCGTCGAGTTCGAACTCGGTGCCGGCCATCGGCTTGAACTTGTCGTCGACGCGCACGCAGTGCAGCTTCTTGACCTTGCCGTTCTCGCCAGAGAACTTTTGCGTCAGCACGGCGTATTCGCGGATCGCGCCTTCGGCCTGGCTCGACGACGTGCGCATCTTGAGCGGCCAGTTCGGCCAGGTCAGGCCCTTGTTCTCGCGCTCAGGCGGCGCCGGCATGATCTCGAGCTGGGTCACGGTCTTGGCGCCCTGGCGCAGCGAGGTGCCGATGCAGTCGCTCCCGGTGTCGCCGCCGCCGATGACGACGACGTGATTGCCGCCGGCGAGGATGTCGGTGACGCCGTTCAAAGGCTCCTCGGAATTGCGACGGTTCTGCTGCGGCAGGAAGTCCATCGCGTAATGGATGCCATCGAGGTCGCGGCCGGGGATCGGCAGGTCGCGCGGGGCTTCTGCGCCGCCCGTCAGCGCGATGGCGTCGTACTCGTTGAGCAGTTCGCGCGGATCGACGTTGCCGGCGGCGCCGACATGGCTGTTGTAGTGGAAGGTGACGCCCTCCGCCTCCATCTGTGCGATGCGGCGGTCGATGATACCCTTCTCCATCTTGAAGTCGGGGATGCCGTAGCGGAGCAGGCCGCCGGCCTTGGCGAACTTCTCGTAGACATGCACGTCATGACCGGCGCGTGCGAGCTGCTGCGCGCAGGCCATGCCGGCCGGACCCGAGCCGATCACGGCGACCTTCTTGCCGGTCTTCTCGGTGTTGATCTCGGGCCTCAGCCAGCCGTTCTCCCAGGCGCGGTCGACGATCGCGCATTCGATGGTCTTGATGGTGACCGGGTTGTCGTCGATGTTGAGCGTGCAGGAGGCTTCACACGGCGCAGGACAGATGCGGCCCGTGAACTCCGGGAAGTTGTTGGTCGAGTGCAGGTTGCGCGAAGCCTCTTCCCAATTGCCCTGATAGACGAGGTCATTGAAATCGGGAATCTGGTTGTTGACCGGGCAGCCGGGCGTGCCCGGCGCGACCGAGCCGGTGCCGTGGCAGTAGGGAATGCCGCAATTCATGCAGCGCGCGGCCTGGTCGCGCGTTTCCTTCTCCGAGAGCGGAACGACGAATTCGTTGAAATGCTTCAAGCGCTCGGCGACCGGGGTGTACTTGCGATCATACCGTTCGATTTCGAGAAAGCCCGTGATCTTGCCCATAAAACCCGAAGTCCCTGCCGCTTAATTCGTTTGTTTCTTCCTCATCGTCATTGCGAGGAGCGAAGCGACGAAGCAATCCAGGCTGTTTCCCGAGGAGAGATCTGGATTGCTTCGCTTCGCTCGCAATGACGAGCGTTGATACTTACGCCCCGATCGCGATTTTCGGCTCGGCGTCCGCGTTGGCCTGCATTTCGCGCAGTGCGCGCCGGTACTCGACCGGCATCACCTTGCGGAATTTGGGCAGCCATTCCTTCCAATTCGCGAGGATCTCGATCGCGCGCCTGGAGCCGGTCGCCTTTTCATGGCGCGAGATCAGGACGTGCAAGCGCTCGACGTCGGAATCGAGCAGGTTCTTGAACACGTCGACCCGGCCATGCGCCTCGAGATCACCGGAGTGGTTGTAGGTGCCGGCGTTGATCAGCTCTTCCGACAGCACCGGCTCGAGCTCGACCATGCTGAGGTTGCAGAGCTTGTCGAAGTCGCCAGCCTCGTCGAGTACATAGGCGATGCCGCCGGACATGCCGGCCGCAAAGTTGCGCCCAGTCTTGCCGAGCACGACCACGATGCCGCCGGTCATGTATTCGCAGCAATGATCGCCCGCGCCTTCGACGACCGCCACAGCACCGGAATTGCGCACCGCAAAACGTTCGCCGGCGATACCGCGGAAGTAGCACTCGCCCTCGATCGCGCCGTACATCACGGTGTTGCCGACGATGATGCTCTCTTCCGGCACGATGCCGCCGTTGCGCGGCGGCTTGACGATGATCTTGCCGCCCGACAGGCCCTTGCCGACGTAGTCGTTGCCTTCACCCTCGAGCTCGAAGGTGACGCCGTGGGCGAGCCACGCGCCAAAGGCCTGGCCGGCGGTGCCCTTGAGGCTGACATGGATCGTGTCATGCGGCAGCCCCGCGTGGCCGTAGATCTTGGCCACCGCGCCCGACAGCATCGCGCCGGCGGAACGATCGGTGTTGTTGATCTCGGCCTCGATCTTCACCGGCGCGCCGCGGTCGAGAGCTGGCGTCGCGTTCTCGATCAGCTTGCGGTCGAGGACGGCCTCCAGATGATGGTTCTGGCGCTCCGAGTGATAGATCTTCTGGCCCTTCTCTTCCTTCTGCTTGACGAACAGCTTCGAGAAATCGAGGCCCTTGGCCTTCCAGTGCGCGACCAGACGGGTCTGGTCGAGCATCTGGGTCTGGCCGACCATCTCGTTGAAGCTGCGGAAGCCGAGGTTCGCCATGATCTCGCGAACCTCTTCGGCGACGAAGAAGAAGTAGTTGATCACGTGCTCGGGCTGGCCGGTGAAGCGCTTGCGCAGGACGGGGTCCTGCGTGGCGACGCCGACCGGGCAGGTGTTGAGATGGCATTTGCGCATCATGATGCAGCCAGCCGCGATCAGCGGTGCAGTCGCAAAACCGAACTCGTCGGCCCCGAGCAGTGCACCGATCACGACGTCGCGCCCGGTGCGGAAGCCGCCGTCGACCTGGACCGCGATGCGGCTGCGCAGCCGTTCGCGCACCAGCGTCTGATGGGTTTCAGCGAGGCCGATCTCCCAGGGCGAGCCGGCGTGCTTGATCGAGGTCAGCGGCGATGCACCAGTGCCGCCCTCGAAGCCGGCGATGGTGACATGGTCGGCGCGCGCCTTGGCAACGCCGGCGGCCACCGTGCCGACGCCGATTTCGGAGACGAGCTTGACCGAGACGTCGCCCGTCGGATTGACGTTCTTGAGGTCGTAGATGAGCTGCGCCAAATCCTCGATCGAGTAGATGTCATGGTGCGGCGGCGGCGAGATCAGGCCGACGCCCGGCGTCGAATGCCGGACCTTGGCGATCGTCGCGTCGACCTTGTGGCCGGGCAACTGTCCGCCTTCGCCGGGCTTGGCGCCCTGCGCCATCTTGATCTGCATCATGTCGGAGTTGACGAGATATTCCGTCGTCACGCCGAAACGCCCCGAGGCGACCTGCTTGATCGCCGAGCGCATGCTGTCGCCGTTCGGCAGCGGCTTGAAGCGGTCGGCTTCCTCGCCGCCTTCGCCGGTGTTCGACTTGCCGCCGATCCGGTTCATGGCGATCGCGAGCGTCGTGTGCGCCTCACGTGAGATCGAGCCGAACGACATTGCACCGGTGGCGAAACGCCTGACGATGTCCTTGGCCGGCTCGACCTGGTCGAGCGGCACGGGCTTGCGCTTCTCTTCCTCCGCGCTCTTGATCCGGAACAGGCCGCGCAGCGTCAACAGACGCTCGGACTGCTCGTTGAGGATCTTCGCGAAGGCGCGATAGCGCTCCTGCGAATTGCCGCGAGCGGCGTGCTGGAGCAGCGACACCGACTCGGCCGTCCACGCATGGTCCTCGCCGCGGGTGCGATAGGCATATTCGCCGCCGACATCGAGCGCCGTCTTGTAGACCAGTGCTTCACCGAACGCGTCGGCGTGACGGCGCACGGCCTCTTCGGCGATCTCGGCGAGACCCACGCCCTCGATGCGCGTGTGGGTGCCGGCGAAGAACTTGGACACGAAGTCCGCCTTGAGGCCGACCGCATCGAAGATCTGCGCGCCGCAATAGGACTGGTAGGTCGAGATGCCCATCTTGGACATCACCTTGAGAAGGCCCTTGCCGATCGACTTGATGTAGCGCTTGACGATCTCGTAGTCGTCGAGCGAGCCGGGGAGGCGCTCCTTCATCGCGATGATCGTCTCGAACGCGAGGTAGGGATTGATCGCTTCCGCGCCGTAGCCGGCAAGGCAGGCGAAGTGATGCACTTCGCGCGGCTCGCCCGACTCGACGACGAGGCCCACCGAGGTACGCAGACCGGTGCGGATCAGATGATGATGCACGGCGGCGCAGGCCAGCAGCGAGGGGATCGGTACGCGATCGGTGCCGACCATGCGGTCGGACAGGATGATGATGTTGACGCCTTCGCGCACCGCGGCTTCCGCACGCGCGCAGAGTTCGTCGAGCACCTGGTCCATGCCGGCCGCGCCGAGGCCGGCGTGGAAGGTGGTGTCGAGCGTGCGCGACCTGAAGTGGGAATCGCCGAGATCGGCGATGGAGCGGATCTTTTCGAGATCCGCATCGGTCAGGATCGGTTGGCGCACTTCGAGGCGCTTGGTGGTGGCGAGGCCTTGCAGGTCGAACAGGTTCGGCCGCGGTCCGATGATCGAGACCAGGCTCATCACCAGCTCCTCGCGAATCGGGTCGATCGGCGGGTTGGTGACCTGCGCAAAATTCTGCTTGAAGTAGGTGAACAGCGGCTTGGGCTTGGCCGACAACGCCGAGACCGGCGTATCGTTGCCCATCGAGCCCGTGGCTTCCTCGCCGGTCGAGGCCATCGGCGTCATCAGGATGCTGATGTCTTCCTGGCTGTAGCCGAACGCCTGCTGCCGATCGAGCAGCGACAGGTTCGAGCGCACGCCGGTGGTCGGTGCCTTCGGCAGTTCCTCCAGCACGATCTGTGTGCGGTCGAGCCACTCCTTGTAGGGATGGCTCTTGGCAAGCTCGGCCTTGATCTCGTCGTCGGGAATGAGGCGGCCCTGCTCGAGGTCGACGAGCAGCATCTTGCCCGGCTGGAGGCGCCACTTGGTGACGATCTGGTCCTCCGGAATCTTGAGCACGCCCATTTCGGACGCCATCACGATGCGGTCGTCCTTGGTCACGAGATAGCGCGCGGGCCGCAGGCCGTTGCGGTCGAGCGTGGCGCCGATCTGGCGGCCGTCGGTGAAGGCGATCGCGGCCGGACCGTCCCACGGCTCCATCAGGGCGGCGTGATATTCGTAGAACGCGCGGCGCTTCTCATCCATCAGGGGATTGCCGGCCCATGCCTCCGGAATCATCATCATGACCGCGTGCGGCAGCGAGTAGCCGCCCTGCACCAGGAATTCGAGCGCGTTGTCGAAGCAGGCGGTGTCGCTCTGCCCTTCATAGGAGATCGGCCAGAGTCGGCTGATGTCCTTGCCGTAGAGCTCGGAACTCACGGACGCCTGACGCGCCGCCATCCAGTTGACGTTGCCGCGCAGCGTGTTGATCTCGCCGTTATGCGCGATCATCCGGTAGGGATGCGCCAGCGACCAGGTCGGGAAGGTGTTGGTCGAGAAGCGCTGATGCACGAGCGCGAGCGCGCTCTCGAAGTCCTTCTCGTGCAGGTCGGGATAGTACTTGCCGAGCTGGTCGGCGAGGAACATGCCCTTGTAGATCACGGTGCGGCAGGACATCGAGCAGGGGTAATAGCCTGCTAGTCCCCGCTCACGGCGCTGGTAGATCGCCTGCGAGATCGACTTGCGCAGGATGTAGAGCTTCCGCTCGAACTCCTCGTCGGTCTTGGCGGCGCCGTTGCGGCCGATGAACACCTGCATGTGGTTCGGCTCGGTCGGCTTCACGGTGACGCCGAGTGAGGAGTTGTCGGTCGGCACGTCGCGCCAGCCGAGCAGCTTGAGGCCTTCGGCCTTGATCTGATCGGCGATGATGCTCTTGATGACGTTGCGCCAGGCGGTGTCGCGCGGCATGAACAGGGCGCCGATGGCGTACTCGCCGGGCTTGGGCAGCGAGAAGCCGAGCTCCTTGGTCTTGCGTGCGAAGAAGGCGTGCGGGATCTGCACCAGGATGCCGGCGCCGTCACCGGCGCGCGGGTCGGCGCCGACCGCGCCGCGATGTTCGAGGTTGCAGAGGATGTTGAGCGCGTCCGAAACGATCTCGTGCGACTTCTTGCCCTTGATGTTGGCGATAAAGCCGACGCCGCAGGAATCCTTTTCCATGCCGAGATCGTACAGACCTTCGGCGGGCGGGCGGAACGTGTGCTCGCGATCGGCGGTTTTCGAGGCGACCGTCGCCGACAGTTCTTCTGCCACGATGTTTGCGCGCTCGAATTGCGACCCGTTCATTGTTCCTGTCCTCTCCATGCGGCAAGCTGCCTCACCGCCATCTTCGGCGCACCTTGGGCGTTCCGCGGCACCCGCTCTTTGGGCCACCGCTCGTCCGTTGCGAGCCGCATTTTCTTAAATTCAGGCCTGGGCGTTCCACGTCCCCGAGAACGGCTTTAGCCTGCAGCTTCCTGGCGCTCGAGAGCGCCGTTTTTCGTTGCAATCCCTGTGCCGGGATTACAAGAAAATTGAGACAGGTTTCCTGTCCTAACCATCACCTTGCCAAAATTTTGTCTAGCACACAAGCACGCAAAAGTCCCGATTCCCAAGGTGTCAATCACGCGCTTTCCCGCATCGGGTCCGCCCCGGATTTGAGGCAAACGCGCCGCGATCCGGCCCTGAGTCGGTCGGAATCCCGGGGGAAGCTTCGGATCAGCCCTTCGAAAGGCGCGCCATGGCCCACAGCCGAAAGAGCGCATGCCGTCCGGGGGGCCCGACAGGAGCGTATCGACCATGAAGTTGTTCACAGGATGGGTGGCTGCCGCCGCATGTGTGCTGGCGGTATCTGCTGCCGACGCGCAGGGGCTGGCGAATGGAGGGCTGCGCGGGCCCACCACGGCGGTCTCGGATTTCGACGGCCCCTATGGTCCGCCGGAGGCACCGCCGCCGCGTCCCTATGGATACGGCTACGAGTATGAGCGCGCGCCTGCGCCTGCGCTGCTGCCGGCAACCGAGGTCTATGCCGTGCTGCGCGAAAACGGCTTTTCGCCGCTCGGCATCCCGCGTCTGCGTGGGGTCGTCTACACCATCGCGGTGGTCGACCGCCGCGGCGACGACGGCCGGCTCGTGATCGACGCCCGTGACGGGCGGATTTTGCGCTTCGTGCCGGCCTTCGGTCCTGGCTTCGGCATGGGGCCGGCCTATGAGGAAGGTGCGGTAATCCCTTACGGCCCACATGGCGCTCTGCCGCCGCCGACCGTGATCCGCAGCGCCGCGCCGAGGCCGCCGGCTCCGATCCCGCATGTCGCAAGCCGCACCGTCCCGATTCCAAAGTCGGCCCCGTCGCGCGGCGAGGCGCCCGTGGCCGCCGCCAGGCCGGCAGCATCCGAGGCCGCGCCACAGCAGGCTCGGGCCGAAGCCTCGCAGCAGGCTGCAGCCGCGCAGGCCAAGCCCAGCGAGGCCGCGCCGCAAGCAAGCGCGCCGACCGTCGGCCAGACCAAGCCCGCCCCGACCATCCTGCCGACGCAGGGCATGCCGGCCGCGCAGGGGCTCGAATAACGGCGTGAGGCGCGTTGGTAGCGACGGCGCGCATCCCACCAACGGTGTCGTCCTGGCGAAAGCCAGAACCCATACCGCGAGGTCTATCGATTGCGCGCGCCGGACGACGAGTATTCGCCGAACTCCCCCTGGGGAAACCGCGACGAGCGCAAGCGCTCGCGCGGGGGGGTTGGCGTTCGCCACGACGACTGCAGGAGAGGCGGTGCGAAACAAAAACGCTCCGGTTGTCCGGAGCATTTTTCGCGTTGAAGTCAGGCAGCCTCAACTCGGTCCATAGCCTGCCGCCTGCAGGATCAGCTTCGCCACGTCCTTCGGATGCGACACCAGTGACAAGTGGCCCGCATCGAGTTCGACCGTCGTTGCGTTCATCCGCTTGGCGAGGAAGCGCTCGAGGTCGGGATTGATGGTGTCGTCGTTGTTCGACACCGCATACCAGCTCGGCTTCGCATGCCAGGCCGCCTCCGTCGTGCGGCCGGCGAAGATCGAGGCCGCGGTCGGCCACTGCACGGCGTAGAGCTCCTTGGCCTTCTCCGGCGCGACGCCGTTGGCGAAATACTTCAAGAATGCGTCCTCTGAGAGCTTCGTGAAGCCGTCGCGCTCGACGATGCCGGCGCGCACCGGGCCGGTCGGGAATTGCTTTGACAGCGCCACGAAATCCTCGTTCGCATCTGGCGCTCGCGCGGCGATGTAGACGAGACCGGTAACCTTCGGATCGGTGCCGACCTGGCTGATGACGGTGCCGCCCCAGGAATGCGCAACCAGCACGGTCGGGCCGTCCTGTTCGGCCAGCGCGCGCTTGGTGGCCTCGACGGATTCGGAGAGCGACGTAAGCGGGTTTTGCACGGCCGTGACATGCAATCCTGCCGCCTGCAGGATCGGGATGACCTCGGACCAGCTCGAACCATCAGCCCAGGCGCCATGCACCAGCACGACATTCTTCGCCTTCACCGGGGCCGTCGATTGCGCGTGGGCAAGGGTGATGGGCGCGGCCAGCAGGCTCGCTGCGACGAACAGGGTGCGCCAGACTTTCATGTCCATTCTCCGTCTGTCTTGGTCCGATGCCGGGAAGGACGGATCGCGCTGCAGCCTCGTTACGTCTCTTCACCGCTCTGTGATGCAGTGCAGAAAAGACAAACAAAAACGCCCCGGGGCACCGGGGCGTTTTCGCAACTTGAAAGTCGAATGTGATGAACGCCTCAGGCGGCGGCCTTCTCGCCCTCGATCACCTGCGTGGCCTGCGCATTGGTGTTGATGGCGATCTGGCGCGGCTTCTTGGCCTCGGGGATTTCGCGCACGAGGTCGACATGGAGCAGGCCGTTCTCGAGCGAGGCGTTCTTCACCTGCACGAAATCGGCAAGCTGGAATGCGCGCTCGAAGGCGCGTGCGGCAATGCCGCGATAGAGCACTTCGGACTTGCTGTTCTCATTGGCGACTTTCTCGCCCTTGATCGTCAGCGTGTTTTCCTTCGCGACGATGGAAAGTTCGTCCTTGGAGAAGCCGGAGACCGCAACGGTGATGCGGTAGGCGTTCTCGCCGGTGCGCTCGATGTTGTAGGGGGGATAGCCGGGGCTGCCGTCCGAGGTCGTCTGGTCGAGCAGGTTGAAGAGACGGTCGAAACCGACGGTGGAACGGTAAAAGGGAGTAAGGTCGTAGGTACGCATGGTTAGTCCTCCATTGAGCGACTGATCTGGTAACCCGCCCGCCAATCGGGCCGGGCTTTAGTCTGTGTGCAGCCTGATGCTCGGGTTCCCGAAGCACTGGTAGCGGCCTGCACGAAAATGATATGGGTGGGATGAAACAGCGTTCAAGAGGGCGATAGCAACGCCTTTTCGGCGCTGCCGTCCCTTGAATTTCAGCATTTCCTGTCCATGACGCTGGTCTCGATTCCCGCCAATCCCGTTCCCGAAAACGTCGTCAGCGGCACCCTCAAGACGCCCGACGGTGCCGAGCTGCGCTTTGCGCGCTGGGCGCCGCCGGCAGGCCGCAAGGGCACGGTCTGCGTCTTCACGGGCCGCAGCGAATCCATCGAGAAATACTTTGAGACGGTGCGCGACCTGCGGGACCGCGGCTTTGCGGTGGCGATGATCGATTGGCGCGGGCAGGGTCATTCCGCGCGCCGGCTGCGCGATCCGCGCAAGGGCCACGTGCGCGCTTTTTCCGACTACGAGATCGACGTCGAGACGTTCGTGCAGCAGGTCGTGCTGCCGGATTGCCCGCCGCCTTTCTTCGCGCTCGCCCATTCCATGGGCGGCGCGGTGATGTTGCGGATCGCGCATGCCGGCAAACGCTGGTTCGATCGCATGGTGCTGTCGGCGCCGATGATCGATTTGCCGGGCCGCTCCACGTCATTTCCGGCGCGCGCGCTGCTCATGACGTCGCGGCTGTTGGGCCAGGGTGGCCGCTACGTTCCCGGCGGAAGCGATCGTCTCACCGGCATGGATCCCTTCATCAACAATCCGCTGACCAGCGATCCCGTGCGCTATGCGCGCAATGTCGCCATCCTCGAGGAGGATCCGACGCTCGGCCTCGCCTCGCCGACGGTCGCGTGGGCCGACACCGCGTTCCGCGCCATGCACACCTTCAAGGGCATGTCCTATCCGTCCGAAATCCGCCAGCCGATCCTGATGCTGGCGGCCTCCAACGACACCATCGTCTCGACCGCTGCAATCGAGGAGTTCGCGTATCACTTGCGTGCCGGCTCACACCTCGTGATCGCCGGCGCCAAGCACGAGATCCTCCAGGAGCAGGACCGCTACCGCGCCCAGTTCTGGGCAGCTTTTGATGCCTTTGTGCCCGGCACGCCGTTGTTTGGGTGACCAGCGGGCACTTCTGACATTATTGTGTCATCCCTCGAGACGCCCCTTCCGGCGGGCTCCTCAAGGTAAGGGCGGAACGCCTGTGAGAGAGCGAACTACAGCGTCTTCAGATATTCGATCAAATCGAAGCGCTCTTCGTCGTTCTTGAATATACGGCCGATCACGCCGGGGCGCTTCGGTTCGCCTTCCTTGAGCTCGAAGGAATGGCCGAGCACGCTGTTGCCCTGGATAGGATCCTTCTCCGACCCCGCCGAGAATTGCGTTTCGCCCGTCTCGCAGCGCTCGTCGGCGGTGACCGCAAAACCGACGGTCACGGGATCATAGTCGCGGCGGCCCATGCAGAACTTCGTCGGGCGCTCGCCTTGCGGCTTCAGCAGCCAATACAGCGAAGGCACCGAACCGTTATGCAGATAAGGCGCCGTCGCCCAGATGCCGTTGAGCGGCCGCGCGCGATAGCGTGGCCCGGGCGCCGGATTGAGACAATTCTTGCGCGCGAGATTCCACAATTTCGCCCGCTCGGCTTCCGGGGTCTTGTCGTCGTCCATCCACTTGCGGGCGACGAGGTCGACCACCGTCATGAGGCCGAGCGCATACACCATCTCGGTCGGCGAGCTCGCGGTCGGGATGTCGCATTGCCACCACGTCTTGAGGTCGGCCGTATTGACCTTCAGGAAGCCGGGCACATCGACAATCCTGTTGGTGAGCACGAGGGACTGTTCGGGATCCGTCTTGATTTCGTCGAGGGGAATCGTCACCGCGTTCAGCACCTTGCTGTCGCCGCTTGCCTCCCAATGCCCCGAGGACCAGAAGGCCGGGGTGTCGGCGGCTGGCAGGTGGCATCCGGAGCACATCTCGGCGTAGATCTTGCGGCCATTGTCGATCTTCTTCTGATCGAGCCGCCATGCATCGCCGAGAATCTGCGAGGGCCATTTCGGTGCCAGAAGGCCTCCGAATCTCGGGCCGCCAGAGGGATCGGATGGCTTGAATGGATCGGGGCCCCTGAGCAGGTCCTCGATCCAGCCGAGGGTCTTGATGTGAGCCGAGGACCGCCAAAGCGTGTCCTCCGGATAGGCATCGGATAGATTGAGCAGCGCCGTCACGCCGAGGGCTTCGCCGGCATTGCGGATCAGCGGCTGCTCGATCGAGGCGTCGTATTGGGCGAATTTGAACCACGGTACGGTCCAGATCGCGGGATAGCTGACGGGCGCGTCCTGGGCGTGCAGATTCTTCTCGAAGCCGCTGACCCCGCTCAACGCGAGATCCTGCGAGAAAACCTGGTTGCCGATGCGATTGAGCGCGTCGAGACGGCCGAACCCTTCCTCGGTGTCCTGCTGCTTCTTCTTGTCCCAGGTCAGCTTGTGCTCGATCGTGTCGTTGTACTTGTTCTGCCAATCGATCAGAAACTTGCCGATTGCGCTGAGCTTCTGCTTGAGCGCGTCGCGCTCCGCCTTGCTGGCTTCGGGCCCGAGCACGCGATCGGCAAAGCGCTGGAAGCGGAACGGGACGTACAGGGTGTAGGCGATCGACAGGCCGGTGGAGAGCTCGAGCTTCTTCAAATCGGTCATGGCCGGGCCGCCATCGAAGCGCACGTCCACGCCTTTGTAGTGGATCTGGCCTGTATGGCAGGCCGCGCAGGTCAGCCCGATCTTGTCCTCTTCGCGACGGCCCGTCGCAGGATCGACGACACCGGTCATCCGTGCAAAGCCGACCGGCAGGCCGTCGACGTTCTCCGCCGGCGTCCATCTGGTCGACCAGTCCGCCACCTGCGTCGTCTCATACACATTGGCGTAACCGAAGCGGCGCAGCGTTGTCACGTCGGTCTGGATCGACTGCGGACTGGGGATGAAGCCGAAGCGCTCGAGATAGGCGCTGTCCTTCATCATGCCCGGCCGCGAGAACAGATGGAGTCGCGGCTGCTCGAGTGCCATGAACCAGGTATAAGGCACCGGAAACGTCGCGGTGCCCTGGCTGGCGTGGTGGAACCAGTGCCGGTCCTTCAGCGACCAGTTTTGCTCGAGCCAATAGGCTGCCGTCGTCTCCGGGAGCGTGGGCAAGGGCGGCGGCAGAAGCTGCGCGAGTACTCCCTTCTGCGGCAGCATGGCGCGGACCTGGTTGGGGAATTCGGCGACCGCGACGAAGCCGGCGAGGCCGAGCGCAGCGATGAGCGCTCCGAGCGCGAACGCCCAGCGAAACCTGAGCTGGCAGGCCGACAGCAGCGGCTGCGTCAGGATGCGCTGGTTGATCCGGTTCGGAAATTTGCGCTCGTTGAACAGCGTGCGCACGTCGTCCACGCTGAGATAGCGGTCCTCGCCCTTGCCCTTACCCATGATCTTCAGGAGGATGGGCCATTCGAACTTCATCAACAGGGGGTAGTACCAGCGTGCGGCGCTGCCGGCGCGCTTGAGGTTGTCGCGCATGAAGGTTTTGATTTCCGACGCGTTGAGACCTCGCTCGGTATTGCCGCCGTCGGGATCGGTGTAGGTACGGCCGAAGCTCTCAAGCCGTGTGATCTCATCCTCGTTGACCTTGCCGTCGACGCTGAGGATGCGCGAGCCGGCGCCGAGCTTGTCCAGCGGGCTACCACGCAGCGCGTCGAGCTGCGCGCCCGACCAGATGCTCTTCAGGATGTGGCGGAAGCCGTTGGCCATGAGTGCCACCCCGCGGACCTGGATGCGGGCCGAGACCTTCTTCAGCCCCGTTTCGCCGCTCGCATTCGCAACGGTCTGCGACAGCGGGATGAGCGGCACAGTCCCGCCGTCGACGAAGCCTTCGCCGACGAGGCCGCGCAGGAACGGACAGGGATTGTTCGGCGAGACCTGGATCGAGGGGTCGAAGGGGGGCTTCGAAGCGGAGTCATCCATGGCCCAAATCCTGAAAACAACGAATCGTGAAAAGCAACGCGCCGATAGAGCGCGCAAAGTCCTAACAAACCGACAGCACGCTATACTACTTCAGCGTGTGACGAAGTGTGTCTGAATTCACTGTCGTGTCAACAAGAGCAGGCGGGAGGTCGAAGAACTGCAGAGGGAGGGTGGCCTGCCCTTCAGGAATCTGCGGCGCGTTTGACGTCGCTCTGGACGAGGCTGAGCTTGACGAGCGGGACGCCCGCTTTCAGGAGCCCTTCGCGGTAATGGGCGAGGTCCGGAGCCTGCTTCCAGTGAAAATTCCTCAGATGCCGTTCGACTGTCAGGCTCGGGTAGTTGCTCATCAGCACCTCGGCAGCCTCAGTGGCTTCCTCGGTCCGTCCGAGCTGCGCCAGTGCCGCGGCTCGGATCGCGAGCGCCTGCATGTGGTTCGGATTGATGTAGAGCTGCTCCCGGGCCCACGACAACGTCGCGTCATATTGGCCCAGCATGTAATGGCTGAATGCGTTCAGCGCCGCCCATTGATAGCGCGGATCGCTGTTGCCGCGCTGCGCCGCCATCGAGAACAGCTCGATCGCCTGGCGATGCTCGCCGATGACGAAGTGGCAGATGCCGAGCACGCCGCGTGCACCCATGTCGTAGGGATTGAGCGTGACCGCGCGCTTGGCAGCGTCCATCGCAGCCTCATAATGCCCGTCCTGTGCATGGACCCAGGACAGGATCGAGAATGCGAAGGAGGAGCGCGGGTCGAGCCGGACGCTGGTCTCAGCCAGATACATCGCCGCGACCCACATCTCGCGCGAGCCCTTGACCCAGCCGAACTGGATGCTCTGGAGCTGGATCGTCGCGAGATAGGCGTGCGCGATCGACAGCTTGGGATCGAGCGAGATCGCCTCCTTGAACAGCGCGATGGCCGTGTCGAAGTCCTCCTTGGTCTGCCGGTAGTAATGTGACAGCCCCTTCAGGAAGCGGTCCCAGGCGGTCACGTCGTTGGTCTGGCGCGCCGGGGCGGAGGCTTCCGCGCGGAAGATCTCGGTCGCGATCGCAGCCGACAGGCTGGTCGTGATCTCGTCCTGCATGGCGAAGAGGTCGCCGATGTCGCGGTCGTAGCGGCCGGTCCAGAGCTGCTCGCCGGTCTCCGGCGCGATCAGCTCGGCCGTGACGCGGATCTTGCTGCCGCCGCGCCGCACCGAACCCTGAATCAAGTAGGTCGCGTCGATCTCCCGCGCGATCAGGCGCGTCGAGATGTTCTTGCCTTTGAACGCGAAGGTCGAATTGCGGCTGAGGACGCGATAGAAGGATTGCAGGGCAAGCGCGTGGATCAGATCCTCGGTGAGGCCGTCGGAGAAATATTCGTCGCCGGCGTCGCTCAAATTGGCAAAGGGCAGCACGCCCACGATCGCGGTGCGATATTGCTGCGGCAGTGCGGAGACCTCTTTGGTCTGCATCGCCTGCGCGGACGTCCCGTCCGGCGTCCAGGTGAAGACGCCGACCGGCTCCTTGATGTTCTTGAAGCGGTGCGTGCCGGCATTGGCCAGTGGCACGTTGAGGTGCCGGCCTGCTTCGCCATAGGCCTTGGCCGAGATCGCGAAGCCCCCTGGGCTTGCCACGGATTCGAGGCGGACGGCGATGTTGACGTCGTCGCCAAACACCTCGTCCTCGTCTGCGATCACGTCGCCCATGTGGATCCCGAGCCGGAACTGCATGGCGCGGTCGGCGGGCAGGTGGTCGTTGCGCTCCGCCATCAGCATCTGCATCGCGATCGCGGCCTCAGTGGCGCCGACGATGCTGGGGAATTCGAGCAGGAAGCCGTCGCCGGTGTTCTTCACGACGCGGCCGCCATGATTGAGGATGATGGGATGGATCGCGCTGCGGTGGGCCTTGAAGGCGGCATGGGTGCCGGCCTCGTCGGTGCCCATCATGCGCGAATAGCCAGCGACGTCGGCGCAGACGATGGCGGCCAGGCGTCTTTCCATATCGTCGCGGGCTCCAAGGGATCGGGCACCAGCCACCGGCGTGGCCGTCTTCCGCGAATCCGTGCATTTCCAGAACCTAACCCTTATAGAGCACGCGCAGGCAAGCGGAAGTGTGATCCGCATTGCAATTTCGTCGCAAATCCTACGCAAATCCGGTGGTGGACGCAGCTCGGCGAACCAACTAAGCCAGCCGCTTGGGGTGGCGGTGAGGGACGCGAGACATGCTCGGCATTCACGAACTCTTGCTCTTCGTTCTCTCCGGCGTGCTGCTCAACATCACGCCGGGACCGGATACCGTCTACGTCATCGGGCGCAGCATGCAATTGGGCTGGCGCGCCGGTGCGTTGGCTACGCTCGGCATCAGTTGCGGCTGCTTATTCCACGTCACGGGCGCGGCAATCGGTCTCTCGGCGCTCTTGATGGCTTCGTCCACCGCATTCTCGATTGTAAAGCTGGTTGGTGCGGCCTATCTCGTGCTGACCGGCTTGCAGATGCTGTGGTCGCGGCCGGTGCTCGCGGGGTCCCTGACGCGCGAAGATGGGCGGACGCCGCTCCGGCGGGTTTTCCTCCAGGGCGTCTTCACCAACGCGCTCAATCCCAAGGTCGCGCTGTTCTTCCTGGCCTTCCTGCCGCAATTCGTCGCAGCCGATGCCCCGCAAAAGCCACTCGCCTTCCTGACACTTGGCCTGATCTTCATCTGCACGGGCACGCTGTGGTGCCTGTTCGTGGCGGCGTTCGCAGCGCGAGCGGCGCACCGGCTGCGGCAGTCCGAAGGCGTCATCGCATGGATCAACCGGTCGCTCGGTGGGCTCTTCGTCTATCTCGGCTTCCGCGTCGCGATGCTGGAAGCCCGTTAGAGCATCATCCGAAACCAGCGGCTTTCCCTCGCGACAAACGCGGTACGCGTTTGCGCGGAGATGCTCTACTGAGAATCAGGCAAACTCCTTCGCAAGCGCGCTACCGATGAGGTAGAGGCCGAGCAGGATCATCGCGATCAAGAACCAGCGGCGAAATGTCTCGGCCGGCATCTTCGAGCGCAGCGACTGGCCGATGAACATGCCGGCAAAGGCGCAGGCCATGGCGACGATGCCTGGCACGGCGTTGGCCGACGTCAGCAGCCCGCCCGCGGTGAGGTTGAAGGCGAGCGCGAGCGTTGCCACCGTGAAGAACACGCCGAGCGCCTGCACCAGCTCGTCCTTCTCCATCCCGATCGCCTGCATGAACGGCATCGATGGAATCACCTGCACGCCAGTCGAGGCCGAGATCACGCCGGTGACGACGCCCACCGCTCCGCCGACCCATTTCTCGTTCCTCGGCGCGACACGAAACTGGAACTTGTTCAGCCCGATGATCGCATAGATCACGAGGAGCAGGCCGAGCACCACCGTGCCGTAGCGCGAATAGGGGCCGGTCAGCGCGCCGGCATTGAGCCAGCTTCCGATTACGGTGCCGAGCATCAGCGGCCACAGCCGTCTGAGGATGTCGAGCAAATAAGGGCCGACGAAGGTCTGCCAGATGTTGGTGATGATTGCCGGCACGATGACAATGGCAATTGCCCGGCCGGGCGCCATGGTCACCGCGAGCAGGCCCATCGACACGGTCGGCAGGCCGAGCCCGATCACGCCCTTGACGAATCCAGCGAGCAGGAAGACGGCGGCAATCAGAACGATAAGCGGGTCGATCATGCCGGCAGATTGACCAATCGGCCGGGAAGACACAATCTGGAGGTTACGGAGTTAGCCTTCGTTCAACGCGAAGGCTGAAGGAGATGCCCGTGCGATTCGACCTTGTCGACCTCCAGCTCTTCATCGCGGTGGCGGATCAGCGCAGCATCACCCGCGGCGCCGAGCGCTCGCACCTGGCGCTGGCCTCGGCCAGCGCCAGGATCAAGGGCCTCGAGGACGCGTTCGGCGTCGCACTCTTGAAGCGTGGCCGGCGCGGCGTTGAGTTGACCGCCGCGGGTGAAAGCCTGCTCGATCATGCGCGCCTCGTCATCCACAATGTCGAGGCACTCCAGGGCGATCTCGCCGCCTATGCCAGTGGCGTGCGTGCGAGCGTGCTGTTGCTCGCCAACACATCGGGGCTGTCCGAGCACCTGCCGCGGGCGCTCGCGGCCTTCCTGCGCGAGCATCCCGACATCAATGTCGACGTCGAAGAGCGCGAGAGCGCCGATATCGCGACCGCGATCGCGAGCGGCGCTGCCGATCTCGGCTTCGCGGCCGAGCACGCTTTGCCCGACAGCATCGAGCGATTTCTGTTCAGCGAGGACCGGTTGACCCTGGTGGCCGCCCGGCGCAGCGAGCTCGGTAGTCGCCGTCAGATCGATTTCCAGGAGGTGACGGATCGCGATTTCGTCGGGCTCACGGCCTCGACCGCATTGCAGGTTCATATTTCCCGGCATGCGGCGAAGCTCGGCGCGCGTCTGCGTGTCCGGGCCCGCTTGCGCGATTTCGACGCGATCTGCCAGATGGTTGCCGCCGATGTCGGGGTCGCCGTCGTTCCGGAGACTGCGGCGAAGCGCTGCGCGCGGTCGATGCCGATCGTGCCGATCCGAATCCGCGATGGCTGGGCCAATCGGAGGTTGACGATCTGCGCCCGAAGCTTCAAGGCATTGCCGCGCCCCGCCAAGCAACTGGTGGAGTACTTGCGCGCCGCAGTTCGGAGCGGAGATTAGATGTTGAAGGTGTGGGGACGACGCAGCTCGTTCAATGTGCAGAAGGTGATGTGGCTAATCGGCGAACTCGGTCTCGCCCACGAGCACATCGATGCCGGGGGCTCGTTTGGCGGCCTCGATGCGCCGGAGTTTCTGGCGATGAATCCCCACGGCCGGGTTCCGGTCATCGATGATGGCGGGACTATCGTCTGGGAATCGCATGCGATCCTTCGCTATCTCGCGGCACGCCACGGAGCGGAGCGCTTTTGGTCGGAGGATCACGCTGTGCGGGCGCGCGTCGACGGCTGGATGGACTGGTCGCAGACGGCGCTCCAGCCTGATTTCCTGACCGGCGTATTCTGGGGGTTCTTCCGCACGCCCGAAGATCAGCGCAATTGGCCCGCGATCCGCACGGCCCTTGCCCGCTGCGCGGAGCATTTTGCCAAGCTGGACCGGCTCCTCGAACAGCGGCCGTTCCTGCTCGGTGCGGAGCTATCGCTTGCCGACATCACGGCCGGTACGTCGCTCTACCGCTATTTCGAGCTCGAGATCGAGCGGCCCGCATTGCCGGCGGTCGAGCGCTGGTACCGCACGCTGCGGGGGCGCGAGGCGTTTCGCACCCATGTGATGATCCCGTTCGGCGAATTGCGCGGCCGGCTTGCTTATTAGAGTCACTTCGCCGTCTCGACGCCGGCGTCCTTGATCACCTTGGCCCATTTCGCAGTCTCGTCTGCGATGAACTGTCGAAAATGCTCGGGGCTATCGCCGATCAGCGTCGCGCCTTGCGCGGCGAGCTTCTCCTTCACAGTCGCATCGGTCATCGCTTGCGTCGCGAGGCGGTGCAGCTTGTCGACGATCTCTTTCGGCGTACCCTTCGGCGCCACCATGCCGTACCAGTTCTCGATGCGTAGGGCCGGGAAGCCTGCTTCCGCGGTGGTCGGCACATCGGGCGCGGTCGGCGCGCGGTCGGGCGAGCCGACGGCGATCGGCCGGAGGCTGCCTGCTTTGATCTGCGGCAGCAGCACGGGAAGATCGAGGAAGGTCATTTGCACCTGCTGGCCCAGGAGATCGTTCACCGCGGGCGCAGCTCCGCGATAGGGCACGTGCACGATGTCGATCTTTGCGGTCAGCTTGAACAATTCGCCGGCAAGATGTGGCAGGCTGCCGGGTCCTGAGGACGCGAAGTTGAGCTTGCCCGCTTGAGCCTTCGCGAGCGCGACCAGCTCGCTCATGTCTTTCGCCGGCACGTTGGTTGCGACGACCAGCATCTCCGGCACGGTTGCGATCAGCGTGACCGGCGTCAGATCGGCGAGCGTATCATAGACCACCTTCTCCATGCTCGGGCTGATCGCGAGCGCCCCGGCGCTGGAGATCGCGATCGTATAACCGTCGGGAGCGGCCTTTGCGACCGCATCGGTGCCGAGCACGCCGCCCTGGCCGCCGCGATTGTCGATCAAGACCGGCTGGCCCGCTATCTCGGACATGCGCTGGCCGATCACGCGCGCGATGATGTCGTTGGGGCCGCCGGCCGGGAACGGCACGATCAGCTTGATCGGCTTGGCGGGGAAATCGCCGGCCATCGCCAGCGACGGCAGGAGCAGCAGCAAACCCAGTAGCAATTCAAGGAGAAGCCTGCGTGAGACGGTCATGCAAGCCCTCCGCTCGCTTGTTATTGGTTGAGGAGTTTCAGCGCTTCTTCGTGCACGCGGGGATCACCGGCGGCGATGATGCGGCCGCCGCCTTGAGCCGGCTTGCCTTCCCAGGTCGTGACGATGCCGCCGGCACCGGTGACGATCGGAATCAGCGCAGCAATGTCGTAAGGCTTCAACTCGGTCTCGACCACGAGGTCGACGTGGCCGGCCGCCAGCATGCAATAGGAGTAGCAGTCGCCGCCATAGCGCGACAGCCGCGCGCCCTTCTCGATGCGGCCGAAGATGGCGCGGTCGCGCTCGTTCATCAGAAGCGGGCTCGTGGTGTAGGTCGTCGCTTCGGCAAGCGAGGCGCAGCGGCGGACCTGCAGACGACGCTCGCCGGAGGGGCCTTTATAATTGGCCGAGCCGTTGTCGCCGGAAAACCGCTCGCCGATGAAGGGCTGGTGCATCATGCCGAACACCGGCGCGCCCCGGTACAAGAGCGCGATCAGCGTGCCCCAGATCGGGAAGCCGCCGATGAAGGACTTTGTGCCGTCGATCGGATCCAGCACCCACACATAATCGGCGTCCTCCCGCTCATTGCCGAACTCCTCTCCGACAATGCCGTGCTGGGGGAAGTTAGCCTTGATCAGCCGCCGCATCACCGCCTCCGCGGCGCGGTCGGCCTCGGTGACGGGGTCGAAATCCTTGGTCTTGCTCTTGTCGTCGATGGACAGCGAGGTGCGGAAGAACGGCAAAATGGTTTCGCCGGACGCGGTGGCAAGCCGTCCAATGAAGGCTGAGAAATCGATCACCGTCACAGGGCCTGTCCCTTGAACCCGAAAGCCAAACGAATGCTGGCTATTGCCTAGCTCAAATCGAGACGCTCGGGCAGCGCTCTCTTGAATTGCACCCTGGTATTTTGGATCCAGTCCCCCGGCGCCTCCTGTCGAGCCATCCGCTGACCAAATATCGATCATGAGTTTGAGAGTTTAGTTCCGGGCATGCCTCGTTGGTATGCAAACGATAATCAACCCATTGAAATTCCTTATTAAAGAAACTGAATCCGGGTTTCTGCGGGGGCATTGGAGCTCTGTGTTTTTTGCATGGGAAATGGCTCAAAAGCCCTTGCACTTTGTGCAGCGCAGTCGCATATTGTTGCGGTGCGGTAGCGCCTCGCGTTACCGCTGCCCTCCTTGGGCGTTTCCTCCCTAGACTTGGGCCGCTTGCTCATAACAAGCGGCCCTTTTTTCTTGCCCGCGTGCAGTGTCGATGGTTTTCATTTCGATGCGCGCATCGACGCGAAGCGAAAATCGGATCGCGTGTCGATGCGGCCGCCGTCGCGACCTGCGACAGGTACGAGAAAGACTGCCGCTTATTCGGCCGCGGCCTGGAACGGGCCGAGATCGCCGAACCGGATGGTCGTGGCGAGCACGTCCGACAGTATCGCGAAATCCGCTGCAACCTGGTCGAAGCGCGGGCCGCGCTCGCGCCGCCGCTCGTCCATATAGATCGCGCGGTTGAGCTCGAGCTGCACCGCGTGCAGGCCGCTCGCCGGGTTGCCGTAGTGCTCGGTGATGAAGCCGCCGGCATAGGGCTTGTTGCGCCCGACCGAATAGCCGAGCCCGCTCAGGGTCTCCTCGACCCGGTCGGGAAGCAGCGGCGTGCAGCTCGTGCCGTAGCGGTCGCCGATTACGACGTCGGGCCGGCGCGGCTCATCGCGGGAAACGCCGACCGAGGGCATGGAGTGGCAGTCGACTACCACCACGGTGCCGAACATCTGGTGCACCTTGTTGATCAGCCGCCTCAGCGCGCGGTGATACGGCTTGTAGAGCGTCTCGATTCGCGCCAGCGCGTCGTCGACCGCGATGCGCTCGCGATAGATCTCCTGGCCGTCGCCGACGACGCGCGGGATGGTGCCGAGCCCGCCCGCAACCCGCATCGAGCGGGTATTGGCAAAGCTCGGCAGCCGGCCCGAGAACATCCGCGGGTCGAGCTCATAGGGCTCTCTGTTCACGTCGACATAGGAGCGCGGGAAATTGACGCGCACGACCGGAAAGCCGCGGGCGCTCAAATGCCCGATCAGCTCGTCCATGAAGGAATCTTCCGAGCGGCGGAGCGTCGGCAGGTCGATGCGCGAGGCCGCCAAAAAATCGTCCGGATAGACCGAGCCGGAATGGGGCGAGTTGAAGATGATCGGCGCCCGCCACTCAGTGGGCTCGATAATCTCGAACGGTGGCGACAAGTCGCCGTCAAACCGGGTCATCTTGGTCAGTTTCGTCCCTCTGTATCCGCGACAATCCGGATTGGACTCGAACAGGCCGGCAAAGCGAGGCTCTTATGTGCGGTCATTGTCAGGAATCGCAACCATTCTGCCAAGTGAAAAGTACGGGTGCGGCGTTGGAACGTGTCTTAACCGTGCAGGCATGGCGGATGAGGGGCTCGATTGATTCGTGCCCCATTCCGGTTCACAAAGGGCGCACTGTGTGCGGCCGAGGGGCGCATTTTTCACCCGAAATTTACCCTCTGTCAGGCTTACTGAACTCTAGTAGTGTGTATCCGGGGATTCGACGTTTCCTGCCATGCCAAAAATCCTGCTCGCCGAAGATGACAACGACATGCGCCGCTTCCTGGTCAAGGCGCTGGAAAACGCCGGCTTTCAGGTCTCCTCCCACGACAATGGCATGTCGGCCTATCAGCGGCTGCGGGAAGAGCCGTTCGAGATGCTGCTGACCGACATCGTGATGCCGGAGATGGACGGCATCGAGCTCGCCCGCCGGGCATCGGAACTCGACCCCGACATCAAGATCATGTTCATCACCGGCTTCGCTGCCGTGGCGCTGAACTCGGATTCGGAGGCCCCCAAGAACGCCAAGGTCCTGTCCAAACCGGTCCATTTGCGGGAATTGGTGAGCGAAGTGAACAAGATGCTGGCGGCCTAAATCGGCCGCCTTCCGTCCTTGCGCGCGCTCCCCTGAGCCGTTATAGGGACCCCACCCGACTTTGGACATCTAGGGCACGTAGCTCAGCGGGAGAGCACTACCTTGACATGGTAGGGGTCACAGGTTCGATCCCTGTCGTGCCCACCATCCTTCGCTCGCGAAGCGAGAGAAGGATGCCGCGCCGAAGCCCATCGGGCGGAGGCGGGCTTTTGTCGCGAGCTACGGCTCGGCAAGCCACGATGTTACCTTGGGGTAAGCCAATTCCATCAGTGCGAAGTGTGTCCGGCGCAGCTTGAGCGAAGCGAAAGCGCAGACGGACTGGGGCCGCTGGAACAGGCCGACGGCAACCGGCATTGGTTCACCATGCCGAAAACCTTCAAGACGGGCGATCACGTGAGCTGGAATTCCGAGGCCGGCCGGGTGCGCGGCCACATCCTGCGGGTGCACCGAAAGGATGTGACCTGCAAGGGCTACGTCCATCACGCGAGCCCGGACGATCCGCAATACGAGATCAGGAGCGACAAGACTGATCACGTCGCCCTCCACAAGGGCCGCGCGCTGCGATTGTTGCGCAGCTGATGGCGCGTTCCTGCGCGCAGCCCGGATAGGTTTCGTAGCCCGGATTACGCTGCGCTCCATCTGGGCTACGCTCGCTTCTCCTTCATCTCGGACGCGAGGCCGCCATGAGCGTTTCCGTCATTGAGCAGGCAAAAATCCAGGCCCAGGTCCTGATCCCCCTCGTGAAGGCGCTCCAGCTGGAATTGGGCGAAGCACGAGCGAACGCGCTGGTGCGCAACACGCTCGGCGATCTCTATCGCCGCTACGGCGAGGAGTTCTGGCGGGCGAAGAACGAGCCGGATCTCGGCAAGGCCGTGTCGTCCGCGTTCAGGAGCTACGCCCGCGACGACGCGCTCGAGCTCGAAATCATCGAGCGGTCACACGATGCGTTCGCCTTCGACGTGACGCGATGCGCTTATGCGGAGTTCTACAAGGCGCTTGGCGAGCCCGAGCTCGGCTTCCTCCTCGTGTGCACTGCCGACTTTGCGACCGCGGAAGGGTTCGGCCCCGACATCAGCCTCACGCGCACGCAGACCATCATGCAGGGCGCCGGTCATTGCGACTTCCGTTATCGGCGAATGCGCCGGTAGCGGACTAGTTGGCCGACGTCACCTCGTCCGTCCGGTGCCTGATGGAAATGTTCTGCTCCACGGCCTTTGCGAGTACCGTTCCCGTCGTGCGACCCAGCTCCTTTGCAATCATCGTCACGGGCATTGTGCCTGCGAGCGTCTTAAGTTTCTTGATGTCTTCCTCGTTCCAGGACTTTTTCCAGCTCGGCATCGTCCCCAATCCCGCTCATGACTGCTCCCCCGACTCACCCGTACACATTATGGTAGAAGCCGATAGGGAATGCATCTGATGTGGCTGCCGCGGGGTGTTCGTCCGATGATACGGGGTGTTCCGTCAGTGCGCGACGGTCTGGCACAAACTGCACTTGTCATCTCCACGACGCGCGTCGGCGAACGATCAACGAAGGCGATATGCCTTGCGATGGCGATGCTGGTGCTGATCGCGTCGGGCGCCGAGGCGCGAATCATCGACTGGCAGGCCGAGCTCGAACGCTGCCGCGCGCTGCGCGAGAACATGGCGCCGCTGCTGCTGGCCGGCGAGGGGACGTCGGGCGTTGCGCGTTCAGGCCGAGCCGCCCGCCGCTGCATGTGGATCGAGCACAGGGCGGCGCGCAAGGGGATCACGGGGGTGGATACGCGGTAGCGCCGGCTGCGATGCCTGCTCTGGCGCGATGCCGGTACATCCCGTCATGGACCGATCATCGCCCATGTTCGTCTACGTTCCCCTGTACTAAAGACCGATGGCACAAGGTACACTTGTCGCACGTAGGGGTTGCGTTTTGAAATCAGAGCTCACACCGGCAGGGTTGAGTGATGGCTGAGGAAACACAGGAATTGCCTCCCGAGATCACCGAGTTGTTCGTGGCGGCGGAAAAGCTGCCGTTGGGCAAGAAGCGCGATGAATTGCTTTGGAAGGCGCTGGAATTGGAAGCCAAGTTTAAAATGGAGCGCTGGGTCAATTCATCAGGGTTGCGCCCGCCGCGCAATGTCGGAAGTGGGGACTGATTGACTGCATTGTCCCAGCGCTCCCAAACGCCGCGCTAAGCGCCTCATTCACGTAGACCGGCTGCGTGCAACGCACTGAGTGGGGTAGACCCGTTCAACATCGATAAGATCGTGCGCGCGAGATCAGATGTCCGTTCCACCAACCGGTCGGCGCCGGCCGCTTCAAGTTCGTCCCGGCTGCCATATCCCCAAAGCACGCCAAGACAGCGCATATTGACCGCGCGCGCCCCGACGATGTCATGCCTGCGATCGCCGACCATCAGGCCGTGCGAAGCGACGACATCCTGGTCAGATAGGATATGGGCGAGGAGCTCAGGCTTATGATCCAGCCTGCCGCCGGGCACCGAGCCGTAGATGCCGTCGAAGTACGTTGCCAGTTTCAGATTGTCCAGGATGCGCCGGGCAAAGACTTCACGCTTCGATGTAGCGAGGTAGAGCCGCAATCCGGCTCGCCGCATGTCCTGGAGTGCGCAGCAGATTCCGGGATAAGGCTCGCTTCCGAGCAGGCCGCTTTCGCCGTAATGCTGCCGATAGGCCACCACGGCTTGATCGACCCGGTCGTCGCCGCGCGCCCTTAACAAAGCTTGTAGCATCTCTTCGAGCGGAGGTCCGATGGCGCGCTTGATGTCGAGCGCTGCGCCGGGATCGTGTCCGAGCGCGCGCAGTGTGGCTACGCAGCTTGCGAAAATGCCCGGCTGCGAATCAACCAGCGTTCCGTCGAGATCCAGGAGTACGTAGCGGGCTGGAGTCATACTTCGAAATCCTGCTCTCGGCGCGATGGGCCAGCCTTCAGCTGAGATCGTGGAGATCCTTGCCGAGCGGCGGTGTCAGCTGGAAAGTCGAGAAAGCGACCTTCAATCCGGACCGCTCGGGCGTGCAGGCCATCGGTCCCACCAGGTAGGAGTTCGCCCTGGGAAACGGCGCCAGACGCATCAGTGGCCAAAGCTTGCCATCGGCCGAAACCTGGAGGCGAACGACCCCGTTCTCGACGGTCGCGCGCAGGCGGAAGTCACGGGCATCCTGCTCATAGGGCGCGGTCGCCCAATCGGATCGCCCGTCGGTCAGCACGCTCGCAAGCATGGCGCGGCCGTCTGAAAACTCGATCCCGGCCTTGACCCAATGCTCCGCGTCGATGCGGACCATCATGCCCGCCTGGTCGTAGAGGGCCTGGAAGTCGCCCTGCACACGCAGCTCGGCAGTGAACGCCGCGCCGGTCGGAAAGCCCAGGAAATGCCCGCTGTCGCGGTTGAAGCCGTAGTGGGTTTCCCGCCAGAAATCGGTGGCGTTATCGGTGACGATCTGCAGGCCGTCGCCGTGCGCAGTCCATCGTTCCGGCTCATTGAGCCAGATACCGTCGCTTCTGCGAAAGATTGGATCGCTCATGTTGGACCTCGATTGGCAGCGCTGGCCAGTCTTGCGCGATCCCGATGCCGGCATCGCATGATGTGATCAGTCTGACCATGGGTCAGAATCGGATTCGCATGTAAACGCAGAAGGCCATTCAATCACCGCGCAGGCACTACCGAGCAATGCCTTCAATGGCGCGGCGGGTCAACTTCTGCGCAAGGCGTCAGCGGTGTTTGACGCCAAAGACAGGCCGGATGATTTCATTAATCTCGGCGACGCAATCTCCTGGATAAACTCTCTTAGTGCCTCGGTATCGAACGGCTTACGCAGTATTCTTAGATTTGGGGGAACTGCTTTTGCCGCGTCGCTGTATCCGGTCGTAAGGGCTACAGGTAAGTTCGGATAACGCGACCGAATTTCTCTCGCGAGTCCGACGCCATCGATGGTGCCCGGCATGACGATATCGCTGAAGACGAGATCGATCTTTGTGCCGGCTTCGAGCAGTTCTAATGCCGTTTCGGCCGAATCTCGGTAGATGGTCTCATAGCCCAGATGCTCGAACAGTGAGGATGTCACATCCGCCACATCAGCGCTGTCGTCGACGACGAGAACAGTCGGACGCTGCGAATGACGTGATCTTGCTTTGGCAGCGGAGAGCTCCTTGTCGGCGATTTGCTCGTCTGCACGCGACGGCAAATAGACTGTAATCGTCGTTCCTCGTCCGACCTTGCTGTCTGCCGCCACCGTGCCGCCGGCTTGGTGTGCAAAACCATAAACTTGGGACAAGCCGAGTCCGGTTCCTTTGCCGACCTCCTTGGTTGTGAAAAATGGATCAAACATCTTGGACAGAAGATTGGGCGGAATACCAGTACCCGTATCGCTAAAGGCTATCGCGTAGAAGGTCTCTCCCGGTCGACTGTCGCCAATCTCCTGATCCACGGTCACGCTGTTCAAGGACAATGTGAACGTGCCGCCGTTTGGCATTGCGTCGCGAGCGTTAACGGCGATGTTCACAATCGCAAGTTCCAATTCGGCGAGGTCCACCTTAACCGGCGAAACGCCCTCGCCAATGCTTTCCTTGTACACAATGTTCCCGCGCAATGAGCTCTCAATCATCGTGCGCATGTTCTTTATGGAAGCATTTAGATCAACGACCGTCGGGCTAAGATGCTGATGACGAGAGAAAGTCAACAATTGGCGCGTGAGACTCTCTCCGCGCTTGGCTGCGCTCTGTATCGCTTCGATTGCTTTTGGTAATTTCGGATCAAGCAGGCGAGCAAAGATCTGAGCACTGCCTCCAATGATCATCAATAGATTGTTGAAGTCGTGTGCAATCCCGCCGGTCAGTTTGCCGATTGCCTCCATTTTCTGCGACATCGCGAGCTGTTCGCGCGCCTGAAACAGTTTTTCCTCCGCGTCGCGTCGCTCGGTTGCATCCCGGAGTATGTTGATAAATCCGATCAGATTTCCTGCGTCGTCAACACTTGCTGACACCGAGCCGGTAATGAAGAACGGCGTGCCGTTTTTCCTGATCCGCCAACCCTCAACGTCGTGCTTGCCTTCTTGGAAAGCCGACTCCAATGCGCGGGCTGGCGCGCCGGCGCGGCGTTCATCCGGTCGGTAAAATATCCCAAAATGCTTGCCGATAATTTCTTCCGGGGCGTAGCCGATGATCTTTTGTGCGGTGCTGTTCCAACTTGTGACGTGCCCCTCTCTATCAAGGGCAAAAATGGCGTAGTCGACAACGCCTTCGATAAGAATTTGGAAGTGGCGTCTAACGCTGTCGAGTGCCAAACTTTTCCGCTCAATCTGACGGCTCAGTTGATGCTGAAGGGAAAGCAAATGGGCTTCAGTGTCTTGGCGTTTCGCTATTGCTGCGGCCAAAGCAAGGGGCGGCACTGATACGCTGATCGAAAGCACGAATAGCGCTAATAGCGATCCCTCCGGATCCGTCTTCGGAAACGGATCGTTACCCGCCGAGAAGCCCCACACGGCCATGCCGAGGAAAATGAGCGCAGCGGTCGCCACGCCGCATCGATTGCCGCGCAAACCAGCCCACATCAGGGGCAGCAAAACCAGAAAGCCTAGAAAGCTCCGATACGGCAGCGGCACATTGAGGGCGCTGCTGATGAGGTCGCTACCGACGAGCGGGCTGTAAGCAATGATCCCGATGATGCTCACGAGAGCAGATACCGCGATCGATTCCAACAGATTCCACTTCGAAGAACTACGCAGGCGCTCCATCGCCCAAAGCACGACGACCGGCGCAATTACTAAGGTCCCCACCGCGTCTGCAAGCCACCAGGTTAACCAGGTGACGACGGAATCGGAAGGATTCAATGTGTTGGCGAGAATGAAACCTGCCACGACGATGGCTGAACTCATCACCGTGGTCGGCACAAAGGAAATGATTGTAAATCTTGCGATACCGGAAGAGGAGCTGAACGTCTGGCGACCATTCGACCAGCGGCGAATCAGCCATGTCCCGACAAACGCAGCGAGGAGAGGGCCGATCCCGACGGAGCCAGACTCCAAGAGCGAGCGGCCGGTCATGAGATAAGGAGAAACGGACCCCACCAAAATCGCCGGCCAAATCCGGTAGCCGCGCAGCAGGACCAGTGCGAGCGCAAACCCGGTCGGTGGCCACAACGGTGTGGCGGTGGGGTTTATCGTGGGTAGTAGCAGCGCGGACTCGGCAAGGCCAAGATAAATCGCGGCGACCAGTAATAGCTCGACCAAATAAGATGCAGCACTCCGAGTGCTACCGGCTCTGCCGAACGTTGCCCTTTCCATCACAAGCCTTTTGCGGTGGGCGCCTCAAAGTGCGGTGACGGGACCTGGCCCGCGGTCCAATGTCACCCGAAACAGGGCGGTCGCAGTTCCTCGGCTTCGGCGACCTGCCAAGCACTCAATGCAGTTTTGACCAAAGCATGGCCGCACGATGGTGAGTAGAGGATCGCTTGGCAACTTTCGGAACTCGGGTCCCTGGGGCAGCACCATTGACCTAATAGCGGAGAGGCAGACTAAGCGGACAATCAAACCAAAACGTATTTCTTCACGGCCGCTTCGTCCCACGCGATGCCGTTGCCGGGGTCCTCGCTCGGCAAGGCAAAGCCGTCCTTGATGGTCAGCCGCGTCGCCAGCACGGCGTCGGCCCAGTCGACATATTCCAGCCAGTGCGCCGTCGGCGTGACGCAGAGCAGATGCGCGCTTACCTCCGAGAACAGGTGCGTCGACGTCTCGATGCCGGCGGCATGCGCAAGCGAGGCGGCGCGCAACCAGCCGGTGACGCCGCCGATGCGCTGCACGTCAGGCATCACGAAGTCGCAGGCCTCCGCGGAAAGCGCGGATTGCATCGAAAAGGCACCGTCGAAATTCTCGCCGATCTGGATCGGGGTGCGGAGCGCGTCCGCGACGCGCGCGCAGCCGGCATAGTCGTCATGCCGGATCGGCTCCTCGATCCAGAGCAGGCCCTCGTCGTCGAGCATTTCGCCGCGGCGAATGGCTTCCGCCACGGTGAGTGCCTGGTTGAAGTCGCACATCAGCGTCACCTGGTCGCCAACCGCCTTGCGTACCGCGCGCACGACGTTGAGGTCTTCCCGCGCATCAGGACGGCCGACGCGGATCTTTGCGGCATGAAAGCCTTCGGCGAGCAGTTTTTGCGCCTCGTCCACGGCGGCACCGGCGGGCATGATGCCGAGCCCCTTCGAGTTGTAGGCGCGGACCGGCTTCGGTGCGCCGCCGAGCTGGCGCGCGAGCGGCAGGCCATGTGTGCGGGCGAGCGCGTCCCAAGCCGCCATGTCGATGCCGGATTGCGCCAGGCATTGCAGGCCGGCGAGCCCAAGCAGCGTGAAACGCTGGGTCAGCTTGCGCTCGATCTCGAACGGCAAGAGCTCGTCGCCGGTGATCATCTCGGCCATCTCGCGGACCATCGCGGTCAATGGCCCCAAGGCGGCCGGCGTGATCGAGAACAGATAGGCGTGGCCCCGTACGCCCTGGTCGGTCTCGCAGTCGATCAGCACGAGCGGCGCTTTCGCGACCGCGCCGGTCGAGGTCTGAAGCGGCAGGTTCATTGGCACGATCACGGGGCGCGCGACAAAGCGCTTGATACGGATGGTTTCGGTCATGGGCACTGGCTCCGGATCAATCAATGCAGGCTGATGCCGATCTTAAGCATTCGTCATGAAACGAAAAGGTGCCTGCCGCGACCACCACAAAATGGGGTTGCGCTGGCCTGCGTTTACGGGCTCTGTGCCGCCGCATGTTGCGTCGCGGACGCCGATATCGCGACAAGAACGCACACAACGGAGCCACAGAGTGAAACAGGCGATCTCCGAAGAGCAGCGCAAGAACGGCATTTTGACCGGCGTGGTGATCGCCTTCCTCTTGCTCGCCCTGCCGCTTGCGGTGTGGCTCGACCTGACCGAGCTCAGCAAGGCCGCGCTGCGCCGGCAGGCCGCCGACCTCAATTCGGTGATCACGAGCGTGCGCAGCTACTACGCCACCAATGTGGTCGGGCGGATCCTGGCCAATCCCAACGGCACCACCAAAGTCGTGCACAATTACGAAGCCGTGCCGGGTGCGATCCCGATCCCGGCGACGTTGTCGCTTGAGCTCGGGCGCGTGATCGGCGCCCAGCAGGAGAACATCACTTACCGCTTCGTCTCGGACTTTCCGTTCCAGAACCGGGCGCCGCACCAGCTCGACAAGTTCGAGAGGGATGCGCTGGAAGCCTTGCGCACGGACCCCGAGAAGAAAATCGTCGAGACGGAAACTTCACTCTTCAACGACAAGGTCCGGCTGGTGGCTCCCGTGACGATGGGTCCGGCCTGCGTGAGCTGCCACAACAGCCATCCCGAAAGCCCGAAAAAGGATTGGAAGGTCGGCGACGTCAGAGGCATCCAGGAGGTGATCATCGCACAGCCGATCGCGGCCAACATCTTCTCGTTCAAATTCCTGCTCGCATACCTCTTCATCGCGGCCGGCAGCGGGCTCTCCTTCCTCTCCATGCAGCGCCGCCAGGCCAACCGCATCAAGTCGATGAACAAGGAGCTCGAATCCGCCAACGACTTCCTCGCCTCGCTCTCGATGAAGATCTCGCGCTACATCCCGCCGCAAGTCTACAAGAGCATCTTCAGCGGGCAGAAGGACGTCACCATCCACACCGAGCGCAAGAAGCTCACCATCTTCTTCTCCGACATCCAGAATTTCACCGCGACCGCCGAGCGGCTCCAGCCGGAGCTTCTGACCCAGCTCCTCAACGAATATTTCACCGAGATGTCGGCGATCGCGCATGAATATGGCGGAACCATCGACAAGTTCATCGGGGACGCCATGCTGATTTTCTTCGGCGATCCCGAGACCAAGGGCGACCGCGCCGATGCGCAGGCTTGCCTGCGGATGGCCTGGCGCATGCAGCAGCGGCTGGCCGAGCTCAATGCCAAATGGCGCGCCTCCGGCATCGAGCAGCCGTTCAAGTCGCGCATGGGCATCAATTCCGGCTATTGCAATGTCGGCAATTTCGGCAGCAGCGATCGCATGGACTACACGATCATCGGCGCCGAGGCGAACCTCGCCGCGCGCCTGCAATCGATCGCCGAGCCCGGCGGCATCGTGCTCAGCTACGAGACCTTCGCGCTGGTCAGCGACGTCGTCACGGCGCACGCGCTGCCGGCCATCACCATGAAGGGCATCAGCCGCGAGGTCATTCCCTATTCGGTCGATGCGCTCAGCGATGGGGGCGCCGCAAAAGGCGGCGTCATCACCGAGCGGGTTCCGGGCCTGGAGCTCTATCTCGACCCCTCGGTCCTGAAATCGAGCGATGCGGCGCGGGTGCGCTCACTCCTGGAAAACGCGCTGGCCTCGCTCAAACCGGCGTGAGATGCGCGATCAGCGCTTCAGCCCTTCCGTGAACGCGGTCTCGATCACGTCGCCGAACGACTGCCAGGAGCGGCCGTCGAACTGTTCGAGCCGCATCTGCTTGATCGGCAGGTAGTTGTCCGGTGAGGTGTTCATCTTGATGCCGGGCAACGCGACCGAAGGCTGAAAATCCCGAAGCGATGCTGCCTGCCGCATGACGTTGTCGCGGGAGAGGTCGTCGCCGCATTGCTTCAGCACCTGCGCCAAGGCTTCCGCCGCCGCATAACCGTACAGCGCGGCGCTGTTGTTGCGGCTTTCGGGATGGTTGTACTTGTCCATGAAGGCGAGCCAGTCCTTCATGCCGGGATCGTCGATCCAGGCCGGATCGCTCGGGTCCTTGAGGAAGGCCGCCGAGATCACGCCAGCCGAATTCTCCGTTCCTGCCGGCGTCAGCGCATTGGCGATCGAGGCGGCGGCATCGTTCAGGATGATGACCGGATGCCAGTTGAAGCCGGCCGCCAGCTTGATGACGCGGGCGGCGGTGCTTGGCACGCCGGCGAAGACGAACACCTCCGCGCCGGACTGTTTCAGGACCGAGACATGCGTGTCGAGATGCTCGTCGGCGATGTCGAAGGCGATATCGACGACCACGAAGCGGTTGAGGTCACCCAGTCCTTCCTCAATACCCTTGAACAGGTCGCGCCCGAACTGGTCATTCTGCCAGAGCACAACGATCTTGCGTCGGGGATAATAGGCCTGGATGTAGTTGGCATAGATGCGCCCCTCCGCCTTGAAGGAGGGCTGCCAGCCCATCGTCCAGGGAAACGCCCGGGGCCGGCTCAGCTCCTCGTCGCCGGACGCGACGAAGAGCTGGGGGATCTTCCGCTCATTGAGATACCAGCGCGTGGCGAGATTGCCGGGGGTACCGAACGAGCCGAACATCAACAGCACGTCGTCCTTCTCGACCAGTCCGCGCGTCAGCTCCATGGTAGTCGCGGGATCGGAATTGTCGTCGCGCGTGATGAAGCGGACCTTGCGGCCGTTGATTCCGCCGCGCTCGTTGACCATGTCGAAATAGGCGGCCTCCGCCTTGCCGATCGCCCCGAATTCCGAAAGCGGGCCCGAATAGGGCATGACGTTGCCGATGCGAATCTCGGAGACGGTCGCCGAGTCCTCTCGCTGCTGCGACATGGCGCCCAGCGAGGCGACAGCGACCACCAACGCGAACAGCATCTTGCCGGTCACACGCATGTTCGACACCTTGATCTTGGACCCCTTCGTGGAGGTCGGCGCAATCGGCATCAGGAGCGCTTGATCTAGGTCAAGGGTTTGTCATTCCTGTGTCCCGAACGCTGTCGATCCAAGCGGCAGCCGTGCTGACACGTCGAAAACCGGCCGGCTATGGCAAGCCGCGCGCCTCGAGCTGGCGGACGAGCAGCAGCGTCGGCTCGGCGAGGCTGTCGGCGGAGCCATCGAGCCCGAACACGGAGGCGATGCCGTCGCGGGTGTGCAGGACGGTCGTGCGCGGGCAATGGCCGGCGCCGCAAAGCGCCTGCTTCAGTGCTTCGCCCTGCGTCACCAGGCCTGCAGGATCGGCCGCGGCCCAGGCCAGCACGATCGGTTCCTCGACTTTCAGGATGCCCGGAAAGGCGGAGCGCTCGTCATATTGGGCGGCGTCAGAGCCGAAATAGGCCATCTCGCTGTCGCTCGCGTCGTTGCCCGGGCGATAAATGCCTGAGATCAGCACGACGCCGGCGACATCGGTGTCGGTGCCCTGCAACTCCTGATGCGCGAGCAGGCTCGCGACGTGGAAGGCGCCGGCGGCATAGCCGACCGCGACAATCTCGCGGGAATCGCCGTTGAAGAGATCGACGTTCTGGTGGATCCAGGACAGGGCGGCCGCGACGTCGCGTGCGCCGGAAGGCCAAGGGGCCGCCGGTGCAAGGCGGTAGTTCACGCGCACGCCGACCATGCCGTTGCGCGCGGCAAAGCATATTGCCTCGTCCTGGAGCTCGCGCGCCGTGTCGGGTGCGGCGCTATCGCCAGTGAAGCTGTCGCCGGCCACGAACAGCAGGATCGGCTGCGGCGTTGCCGCCTTGGTCTCGCTGGTCGCGACGTCAAGGACGTTCTGCTCGCTATCGCCATACCGCAGGCGCCGCGAGAACGAGACCTGATCGCACAGCCGGGCCGTGCCTCCGGCAGCCGTGTCAGTGTCGGTGAGGCCTGTGCGCGCCAAATCGGACGGAGGTTGCGGCCGGACTGGAAATGGCCCGTGCGCGGAGGCGGTCGTGATCGTCAGCAAGAGGAAAAATGCGAGATAGTTTTTCATTGTTATGTGCCGTGCTGAGTGCTCAAGCGCCGGCTCGCGTTCCGGCTTGGCCCGTCAATTAGCCTTATTGGTTGCCGTTGGGGCGATTTGACGGCGCCCCCAAAGCACGCGTTTTAGGTTGTTGTTTGAGCATGATCTCCGCGCAAACGCGTTCCGCGTTTGTGGCGAGGGAACACTTTTCCGGATCATGCCCTAATTCCCCGGCTGGAACTTGCAGCTCGCGCCGCTGCCGTCCTTCTGGCGGATGGCGTTTGGATCGATCGTGCAGCTCAGCTTCGACAGACTCTCGAAGTTCGATCCCGCCGCGCCGTCCGCCGCCACGCCGGCGAGCGCCTCGGTGGCATAGATCTCGTTGGCCGTGGAGCCGTTCACGGTCTTGACCTTTTTATCAAATGTCACCTCGCAGCTGCGCACGGTGATGTCGACATTGCCGGTGCGGCAGACGATGCGGTCGGCGGTCACGACGATCGGTTTCTTGTAGGGAACGTCGCTGTTGGCGGCGAACAGCATCGCGATCGCCTTTTTCTCGGCCGATGCCAGGATCGGCGACAGCGGCGCGATGACGCCGGCGAGCGCCAGCGCCGTCGAGCCGGAGATCGTCGAGTTGGTGTCGGCAGCCCGCACGGCTGACCCGCCGCCCAACGCGAGCGACGCCGCAAGGATCAGCTTCCCGAGCTTCATCTCAGGCCGCCTTCCTGCGCTTGGACGCCTTCTTCGCGGCTCTTCTTTTCTTGACCGCCTTCTTCTTCGTGGCTTTCTGGCCAACGAGATAGGCCTCGACCTTCGTCGAAGAATGGCCGGCGGCGGCCACGGCGGCCTTCAGCCTGGCCGGGGAGATCTTGAATTTCTTCGACCAGTAGCGGACCTCGTAGGGCTCGTTGAGCGCGATCCGCATCCTGTCGCCAGCGCGGTGCTTCTGGACCTTGATGTAGGCCTCGACCTTCTTGGCGGAGTGGCCGACCTTCTTGACGGCGTATTTCAGCTTGGCCGGCGTGATCTTGAACTTTTTCGACCAGTAGGCGACCTCGTAGCGTTCGCCGAGCGCGATCAGGGCACGATCGGCCCCGCCCCGTTTGGACTTGCTGTCGGCCATGCGTCCCTCCTGCCGCGGAAATGCGCTCGCGCAGTCTAGCATGCCACCGGCGGTAGGAAAGCAGTCCTGCTACGCGCCGCGCGGGCGCGTACGATCCCTCGCATTTCCGTGATGGAACCAAATTGCCCCTCGCGCGACTTAATAAGACAAGCACAGAAACGTGCGAGGCTGTCATGGCAGAGCATTGGAAGCACACCGCCGATCCGAACGAGATCATGCGGGCGACCGGCCATCCCGAGCTGGAATATGCCGCGGGCTGGACCATCGCAGGCTTGGTCACGCTCGGCACCATCGTCGCCGCCTGGGTGTTCGCGATCTGAGGTCATCTTAGGTCGCCGGAAACTGCAGCTCGAAGGCCGCGCCTTCGTCGGTCGGCTTCAGCTCGATCGAGCCGCCATGGCTCGCCATTACCGCGCGCGCAATCGCAAGCCCCATTCCGGTACCGCCCGACTCCCGCCGGGTGGTCAAAAACGCATCAAAGATTCTGTCGCGGTTCGGCGCTGAGATCGGCTCACCGTCGTTGCTCACGGTCAGCCGAACCGCCGTGCGCTCGTCGACCGCTTCCAGCCTGATGTGTCTGGCGCGATGCCGCATCGCATTGTCGGCGAGGTGCGACTGCACGATCAGCGCCTTCTCGCTGGACATGCCGCTTGGCCGGTCGAGGCTGCCCGTGGCGGAGATAGTGCCTGCCGGAAAACGGCTTTTGAGGTCGTCGATGACGGGCGCCAGCTCGGTGCGCTCGTTCTGCGGCAGGCTTTCGGCCCGTGCCAGCTCACGCAGCCGCTGCGCCATCGCTTCCAGCCGCTCGGCATCGGACAGGATGTTGGCGACGAACGTCTTCTGCTCGGCCGGTGGAAGCGTCCGACTGGCGCTCCCCCGCGCAGTTTCATCGGGTTTTTGACTGCGCGCCGGAGGGATCGCGACGGGGCGGGGTCGACGTTGCCGCGCTCCGCGCAAGTGAAGTGCGCCTCGGGCGTGCTCGCCTGACGACTGAACCTTAAGGCAGCGCTACGGCGTCACCGCCCCGCGCTCCACGCCGCGCGGTGCGGTCAGCTCCTTCCAGGTCGAATTGGCGACATGCACCGGCGAGAACGCCGGACGTTCGACATAGCGGCCGTCGCCGGCTTCGGCACGCAGGTTGCCATCCTTCCAGACGATCCGGCCACGCGAGACCGTCACCGCAGGTCCACCGGTGCAGGAAAACCCTTCGAAGACGTTGTAGTCGATGCGGCTCATCTGGCGTTTGGCAGTGATCGTCTTGTGCGCTTTGGGATCCCACACGACGAGGTCGGCATCCGAACCGACGGCGACCGCGCCCTTGCGTGGGTAGATGTTGAGGATGCGGGCGATGTTGGCCGAGGTCACCGCGACGAACTCTTCCTTCGTCAATCGCCCCGTGGAGACGCCTGCCGTCCACAGCAGGGCCAAGCGGTCTTCGAGCCCGCCGGTGCCGTTGGGGATCTTGCGGAAGTCGTCGCGGCCGAACCGTTTCTGCTCGGTCGTGAAGGCGCAGTGGTCGGTCGCGACCACTTGGAGCGAGCCGGATTGCAGGCCGGCCCACAGGCTGTCCTGGTGCGACTTGTCGCGGAACGGCGGCGACATCACGCGCTGCGCGGAATGGTCCCAGTCCTTGCTCGCATATTCGCCGGCATCCAGCAGCAGATGCTGGATCAGCGGCTCGCCATAGACGCGCTTTCCCGCCGCGCGCGCCCGCGCGATCGCCTCGTGCGCCTCGCGGCAACTCGTGTGCACGATATAGACCGGCGTTCCCGTCATGTCGGCGATCATGATGGCGCGGTTGGTGGCCTCGCCCTCCACCTCCGGCGGCCGCGAATAGGCGTGGCCTTCGGGGCCGGTGATGCCGCGCGCAATCAACGCCTCCTGCATCAGCGCCACGACGTCGCCGTTCTCGGCGTGCACCACCGGCATGGCGCCGAGATGGGCGCAGCGCGCGAACGAGTTGTACAGCTCGTCGTCGTTCACCATCAGCGCGCCCTTGTAGGCCATGAAATGCTTGAAGGTGTTGATGCCGTAGGTTTTGACCACGGTCTCCATCTCGTCGAAGATCTGCTTCGACCATGACGTCACCGCCATGTGGAAGCCGTAGTCGCTTGCCGCCTTCTCGGATTTGTGCCGCCACTCCTGATAGGCCGCGAGCATCGACTGACCGGGATCGGGCAGGCAGAAATCCACCACCATGGTGGTGCCGCCGGTCAGCGCCGCCTTGGTGCCGGATTCGAAATCATCGGCCGTGACCGTGCCCATGAATGGCATTTCGAGATGAGTGTGCGGATCGATGCCGCCCGGGATCACGAAGCAGCCGCCGGCGTCGATCATTTCGGTGCCCGCCGGCGCATCGATCGATGCGCCAACCGCGACGACGGTGTCTCCGTCGATCAGCACGTCCGCACGTCGCGAATGATCATGATTGACGACAGTGCCGCCGCGGATGAGGAGGGACATGGGAACTCCGGGGAAGGGAGGGGGCGGATGCTACGTGAAGGCTAAGCTCATGGGGCGCCATGCGACAGGCGAAATTTTAGCCATTGGCTGGAGCGTTGTTGAGCGTGCAGATGTACTCGGGGACGTGTTGCAGGTGCGAACACGCATCGGAGGCATGTCTAACGCTCCGGCCACGTGCCTTGCGATTCCTGCCTCGGCGGAGCAGTCTGAGGACGCGGTGTGAACAACGCCGCCAATAAAGATTGCCCGAGGAAGCTTTCCATGGCGGCGACGCGCATCGATTGCGATGTCCACCCGGCGGTCGGGGGCACCCGCACCACGCTGCTCCCCTATCTCAGCGATCATTGGAAAGAGCAGGTGGTGAGCCGCGCGATCGACGGGCTCGATCTCACCAGCTATCCGCCGAGCATGCCGCTCTCCGGCCGCGCCGACTGGCGCCCCTCGAGCGGCGCAAGGCCGGGCTCTGACCTTGCGATGGTGCAGAAGGGCACGTTCGATCAACTCGGCGCCAGCCACGCCATCCTCAACGTGCTCTATGGCGCGCAGGCCGTCTACGATCCCTACATGGCTGCGGACTTCTGCAAGGCGATCAATGACTGGATCGCTGCCGAATGGCTGTCGCGCGATCCGCGCCTGCGGGCGTCCATCGTCGTGCCGATGCAGGCGCCGGATCTCGCCATGGAGGAGATCGAGCGGCGTGCCGGCGACAACCGCTTTGTGTCCATCCTTGTGCTGGCGCAGGGCGAGACGCTGCTCGGCCGCCGCCACTTCTGGCCAGTCTATCGGCTTGCCGAGAAGTACAGCCTGCCGCTCGCGATCCACGCCGGCACGCAATATCGCTACGCGCCGAGTTCGGCCGGTTGGCCGTCGCATCGCTACGAATATTACTTCGTCGAGGCGCAGGCCTTTCAGGCCCAGCTCCTCAGCCTGATCTATGAAGGCGTGTTCGGCAAATTCCCAGATCTCAAGGTCGTGCTGATGGAATCGGGCGTGAGCTGGCTGCCCGCCTTCATGTGGCGCGCCAACAAGACCTGGCGTGGCGTGCGTGTCGAGGTGCCCTGGGTCGAGCGCGAGCCGGCAGCGATCATTCGCGACAACGTCCGCGTCACCATGCAGCCGTTTGATGCGCCGGCGGATGCCAGAAGCGTCGAGGAGATCATCGATCAGATCGGCTCCGAGAAGATGTTCCTGTTCGCGTCGGACTATCCGCATTGGCAGTTTGACGGCGACGATCCGATCCCGCCGAACCTGCCAAAGAGCATCATCGCGAAAATGTGCGTTGACAATCCGCTGGAGACATTTCGGCGGTTGCAACTGAACTAGCATGATCCGGAAAAATGGGAGCCGGTTTTCCGATAGGATCATGCGCAAAATAATATCCGGAGGATCGCATGAGCGACGTCATCGACCGCCCGCAGCTGGAGGGAGACAAGTCCGCCGCGACGCGGCTGAAGATCATCGATTGCGACGTTCATCCAAGCCTTCGCTCGGCTGACGATCTCAACGAGTTTCTGCCGAAACGCTGGCAGCAGCATCTCCGGGAATATGGCAGTCATCTGCGTACGCCCTATCTCTTCACGACGCCCTATCCACGTTCCTCACCCCTGATCGCGCGGCGTGATGCCTGGCCGCCGACCGGCGGGCCGCCGGGCTCCGATCTCGCCTTCATGCGCAAGCAGCATCTCGATCCGCTCGACGTCGAGTTCGGGATCCTGCAGGTGCTCGATCTCTTCATCTTCTCGCAGCAGAATCTCGAATTCGGCGCCGCGATCCAGCGTGCCATCAACGACTGGCAGCTTGCCTTCTGGTCGCATCGCGATCCCCGATTGAAGGCATCGATCCTGGTCGGGCAGGACGGCACCGACCTTGCGGTCGCTGAAATCGATCGCTGCGCTAAGGTCGGCGAATACATCCAGATCAACGTCTCTCCGCGTGCCAACGAGCCGCTCGGGCGCCGTCGCTACTGGCCGATCTACGAACGTGCACAGGAGCTCGACCTGCCGCTCGGCATCCATGTCGGCGGCTATGGCGGGCACGCGCCGACGGGTGGCGGCTGGCCCTCTTATTACGTCGAGGAGCACCAGTCGAATGCGCACACCGTCGCGGCACAGCTTGCAAGCCTCGTCATCGAGGGCGTGCCCGAACGATTTCCCAAGCTGAAGATCGTCTTCATCGAAGGCGGCTTTGGCTGGATCCCGTCGGCGGTGTGGCGCATGGACCAGCACTTCGAGCGCTTCCGCCGCGAGGTGCCGCATCTGAGGCGCAAGCCGTCGGAATATGTGCGCGAGCATTTCTGGTTCACGACGCAGCCGATCGACGAGCCCGACGAGGCGCGGCATTTGCGATCGCTGATCGAATGGGTCGGCATCGATCGCTTGCTGTTCTCGTCGGACTATCCGCACTGGGACTTCGACGATCCGCGCTTCGCCTTCAAGGCGCCGCTCTCCGAGGCCGAGCGGCGGAAGATCTTCAACGCCAACGCTCGCGCGGTCTACAAATTCTGAGACCAGCATGGCCCGTCACATCGTCGCCCGCACCTCGGAGATCCCACCCGGCGGCAACAAGGTCGTCGATATCGCGGGCCGCGACATCGTCGTGTTCCACGTCAATGGCGAGTTCTTCGCGCTGTTGAACCGCTGCCCTCATGAAGGCGCGCCGCTCGACAAGGCGGCTTGCGTCGCGCGTCTCACCTCCCCGGAGCCAGGCGTCTACCAGCGCTCACGCGTCGGCGAGCTCCTGCGCTGCCCCTGGCACGGCTGGGAATTCGACATGCGCAATGGCCAGTCCTGGTTCGACCCGACGCGGGTAAAGGTGCGGTCTTATCCGGTCGCGGTGGAGCGCGGCGAGGAGTTGCAGAAGGGCCCGTATGTCGCTGAGACCTTTCCGGTACATATTGAAGACAGCTATGTGATCGTCGAGGTGTGAGGCCGCTTTGCCGATTGTGATTTCGACGCAACTGCGATAAGGCTCGCCCGTATTCATGGCGGAGATGAGCTTTGTCGAAACAATCCTTGCGCGAGGAGGCCGAACGCCTGATCCGCGAGACGATGGAAAAGAAGAACATCGTCGTCAAGCAGGGCACGACCCGCATCGAGACGCTCTGCGGCAAGTGCGGCGCACCGAACCGGGTGCAGGCCCCCAAGGGCCAGACCCGCGTCAAGTTCGCCTGCAAGCAATGCGGGCAGCAGCAAGAGACGCTGTAGTCGACCCCGCGCGATCAATGCTCGGCCCCTCATCCTAGGAGCTCGCGAGAAGCGGGCGTCTCGAAGGATGTTGGCCACGGTCGGGCCTCATGGTTCGCCCGGCGATGCGTCCGGAGACGCGTTTCGCGCTCCTCACCATGAGGGTCTTATGGTGAGGCGAGGCCTAGTTGCCTTTCACGAACTTTGCAAACGCCTCCGCATAGTCCGGATGCCAGCGCGAGAGCGCCGGGCGGTTCTCGACGATGTCGCCGGCGGCCCACAGCATGCGCTTCTCGTCGAGTTCGCGCGGCACGTCATTGTCCGGGCAGAGAATGTAGAAGTCGCCGGCTTCGAGCCGAGCAATCATGAAATCGACTGTCTGCTCCGGCGTCCAGGCGCCCGCCGGTTTTTCGGTGCGGCCGCGCGCGGTGAGCCCGGTGAAGGCGAAGCCGGGGATCAGGAGATGTGCCGTGATGCGGCAATCGCTGGTGTTTCGCAGTTCGTGTTGGAGCGCCTCGGTGAACGCCTTCACGCCGGCCTTCGAGACGTTGTAGGCGGGATCGCCTGGCGGCGTGGTGATGCCTTGCTTCGATCCGGTGTTGATGATGAGGCCGGCCTTGCCGCGTGCGGCCATGCTGGGCGCAAAGATGCGCGCACTGTTGATGATGCCCCACATGTTGACGTCGACGACGCGCTGCCAGGTGTCGGGCTCGCCGAACATCGTGCTGCCCGGCTGGATGCCGGCATTGTTCATCAGCACGTCCGTTCCGCCGAAGCGTTTCTGCACAGCGGCTTCCAGTTCCGTCAGGCTCTCCGGCCGGCTGACATCAACCACGGCAGCCATCACGTGATCGGCGCCGCCGGGCGCGATCGATGACAGCTTTGTTTCGGCCTGCGTCAGCCGTACCGAGTCGACGTCGGCGATGCAGACATTCATGCCGCGCCTTGCAAATTGTTCCGCGGCGGCGAGACCGATGCCGGACGCACCACCCGTTATCACGGCAACGTTATTGGCTGACAGGGCAGGGTGCGGCATGGGAATACTCCGGATCACGGCGCGCAGATGAGAGGACGAGCGACCTATAGCACGGCAATCCTGCGACCATGCACAAGTCGGCATGGGAGGTCTTCGTTCCGCGCCGGCTTTACGCCCATTCGGCACCGCTGTATTTTGGCCGATCTAACGATCCCGCCCAGATCGAACCCAATCAAGTCAGTCAGAGGGAGTGCAGCCATGGCTGTGTCGCAGGCTATTCCGATCACGCGCCATCCGTTCGCCAACGGGTCGTACAAGCAGATGCTGATCGACGGAAAATGGGTCGATGCGGCCTCGGGCAAGCGCTTCGAGACCCGCAACCCCGCGACCGGCGAGCTGCTCGCAACCGTCGCCGAGGGCGACAAGGAAGACATCGACCGTGCGGTTGCGGCCGCGCGCCGAGCCTTCGAGGGACAGTGGGGCAAGGTCAAGCCGTTCGAGCGGCAGAACCTGCTGCTCAAGCTCGCCGACCTCATCGAGAAGAATTTCGACGAATTGGCGCAGCTCGATACGCTCGACATGGGCGCGCCCGTTAGCCGCACCCGCTCCTACAAGCTGCGCGTGCTCGGCATGCTCCGCTACTATGCGGGGCAGACGACCGCGATCCATGGCGAGACCATCGAGAACTCGCTGCCCGGCGCGATATTCTCCTACACGCTGAAGGAACCGGTCGGCGTCGTCGGCGCCATCATTCCCTGGAACGGCCCATTCACCGCGACGATCTGGAAGATCGGGCCGGCGATTGCGACCGGCTGCACCGTGGTGCTGAAGCCAGCCGAGGAAGCGCCGCTGACCTCGCTGCGCATCGCCGAGCTCGCGCTCGAAGCCGGCGTGCCGCCCGGCGTCATCAATGTCGTGCCGGGCTATGGCGAGACCGCCGGCGCGGCGCTTGCCTCGCACCACGATGTCGACAAGGTCGCCTTCACCGGCTCGCACATCACGGGCCAATCGATCATCCGCGCCTCGGCCGGCAACCTCAAGCGCGTCTCGCTCGAGCTGGGCGGCAAGTCGCCGGACATCGTGTTTGCGGACGCCGATCTCGACGCGGCCGTGCCGGGCGCGGCGATGGCGGTGTTCGCCAATTCCGGGCAGATCTGCAGCGCCGGCACGCGGCTGTTCGTCGAGCAGGCGATCTACGACGAGTTCGTCGGCCGCGTCGCCGAGTTCGGCAAGAAGCTGCAGGTCGGCAACGGTCTCGATCCCAACACCCAGATCGGCCCGCTGGTCTCCGAGCAGCAGCTCGAGCGCGTCACCGGCTATCTCGATGTCGGCCAGAAGGAAGGCGCCAAGGCGCTTGCCGGCGGCGGCCGCGTCACCGAAGGCGCGCTCGCCAAGGGCTACTTCGTCTCGCCGACGGTATTCGCAGGTGTCCAGGACAACATGCGCATCGCGCAGGAGGAGATCTTTGGCCCCGTGATCTCTGCGATCGCCTTCAAGGACATGGATGAGCTCGTCAAGCGCGCCAATGCGACGATGTTCGGCCTCGGCTCGGGTCTGTGGACGCGTGACGTCAGCAAGGCGCATCACGTTGCAAAGTCGCTGCGCGCCGGCTCGGTGTGGGTGAATTGCTATCAGGCGATGGATCCGGCCGTTCCGTTCGGTGGGTACAAGATGAGCGGCTATGGCCGGGAGTCCGGCAAGCAGCACGTCGAGGAATATCTCAACGTGAAGGCCGTCTGGATCAAGACGGCGTAATGCCCGTTTCCGTCCCACATCTCGTGGGACGGAAAATTCCGTTTGCAGGGGCGGCACCTTTTCTGGTGGCCGCCCCTCGCTATATGATCCCTATCCTTCCATAGCCATTCGGGGCCAGCATGAAATTCCCGGCGTTGTTTCAACCGTTGCAAGTCGGTCCATGCAAGCTTGCGCATCGTGTCGCGATGGCGCCGTTGACACGCATGCGGGCCGAGCGCGAGAGCTTTGCGCCGCGCAACCTCAATGCCGAATATTATGGCCAGCGCGCCACGCCGGGCGGCCTTATCATCGCCGAAGCCTCGCCCGTGCTCTCGCGCGGCCGCGGCAACCCCGCCACGCCGGGCATCTATTCAGATGCGCAGATCGCGGGCTGGCGCAAGGTCGTCGACGCCGTGCACGCCAAGGGCGGCATCATCTTCCTCCAGCTCTGGCACGTTGGCCGCGTCTCGCATTCCTCCTTCCACGGCGGGGAGCTGCCTGTTGCGCCATCTGCGCTTCCGATCAAGGCCGAGGGCATGAAGGCGATGACCGCCGACGGCAAGATCGCCGACTATGAGACGCCGCGCGCGCTCGAAACCGAGGAGGTCAAGGGCATCGTTGAGGCATTCCGGCAGGCTGCGAAGAACGCGCTCGCTGCCGGATTCGACGGCGTCGAGATCCATGGCGCCAACGGCTATCTGCTCGAGCAGTTTTTGCAGTCGCGCAGCAACCAGCGCACCGATGAATATGGCGGCTCGATCGAAAATCGCGCGCGCCTGCTGCTCGAGGTCACGCAGGCCGCGATCGACGTCTGGGGTGCGAACCGCGTCGGCGTACGGCTCTCGCCGTACGGCATCGCCAATGATTCCGGCGAGCCGGACCCGATGCCGCTCTACACGCTTGTCGTGAAAGCGCTGGACAAGCTCGGCCTTGCCTACCTGCATGTCATCGAGCCGCGTTCCAGCGGCGCGGGCCGCGCCGACGTCAATTGGCAGAATGTGCCATCGGCGATGGTGCTGTTGCGGCCGCTCTATAGCGGCCTCCTGATCGCTGCCGGAGGCTTCACCGGCGAAACGGCGAATGCCGCGATCGCCGACGGCCACGCCGACATCGTCGCGTTCGGTCGCATCTTCATCTCCAACCCGGATCTGCCGCGCCGCCTCCAGCACGACTATCCGATCACACCCTACAATCGCGCGACGTTCTACGGCGGCGAGGAGAAGGGGTACACGGATTATCCGGTGTATGACGAGCTGACGCCGGCTTGACGCTGACATGCCCGGATTGCGCTTCGCTCCTCCGGGGTAACGGGTCTACATTGATTGCTCCCACGGAAAACCCAATCTCCGTCATTGCGAGCGTAGCGAAGCAATCCAGAGTCTTTCCGCGGATGCGTTTCTGGATTGCTTCGCTGCCCTCGCAATGACGATGAGGGACGCACCATGGCCAAAGCCGCAGTCGCCGCAGGAACCGCCACCGGACAATGCCTGTGCGGCAAGGTCACCTTCGAGATCGACATCCCTGCGCGCTGGGCCTGGCACGATCACTCCGCAGCCAGCCGCCGCGCCCATGGCGCGGCCTATGCGACCTACGTCGGAAGCTGGAAGAAGCGCTTTCGCATCACCTCCGGAAAAGCCGCGATCACACGCTATGAGGACAAGGCGACCAGGACTGCGCGCAGCTTCTGTTCGCATTGCGGCACGCCGATCGCTTATGAGCGCCCGCGCGGCCCGCACATGGTCAACATTCCCCGCGCACTGTTCAACGAGCGCACCGGCCGCCAGCCGCTCTATCACATCGCGATCGACGAGCTCCAGGAATGGGCCTATACCGGCGAGCCGCTGGTGCCGCTGAAGGGCTTTCCCGGCGTGGTCTGGCAGCGCTCGAAAAAGAAGAAGCGCGCTAGCGGCGAGGACCCGTTCGAACTCGGGCGCGAGGAGATGTAGCCCCGCTTTCGTGCCCTGGACGCAGTGCGGCGCGAAGTGCCGCACTGCCGAGCCGGGGCCTATGCAACAGCGGTGCGCGAGGGGGCCCGGCTCAGCGTCGCATCACCATAGCGTCGAAGATGCGCGTAAACGCGCTCATGATGCTGCGCCGCGTCCGGGACACGCGAGCGAAAGTTTGCCGCTTCCATGCA
>NZ_JBANBA010000220.1:0-4935 GCF_059803475.1 Bradyrhizobium sp. UFLA05-89
GAGGTGGCGCCGGCGCGCAACTCATCCTCGGTCTCGGAGAGAGTGATGTAGAGGCAGCACTCGTCAGCCTCCGCTCCTGCGATCAGGAACTGCGTCGCGACTGTCGTCTTACCGGTGCCCGGGGCACCTTCGAGAAAGAATGCGCGTCCACGCTGAAGTCCTCCTCCCAGTACATCATCCAGCCCCTCGATGCCTGTCCTTGCTTGACGCTCGATCCGTTGCGACACTCTATTGTCCGATCCCTGCTGCCTTTTTCCACACTGTCATACGCTCGGCCGGCCGCGAGCGAGCTGGTCGGCAGAAACGGAGCCGCCTGGCGCAAAGCATCCCGCGGATGCGGCATTGGCTCGTTTCGCCCGACGAGGTAGCCGTAGAGCCTCACCTGCCGCAAACTCCTGCGTACTCCTTCTGAAAGCACCTTCATAACAATCGTTCAAACGTCGGTTTGAGAGACGGTTGCTAAGCCTGTGCTGCTCTGCTGTGGCGAAGACCTTTCAACAATTGCACGACGGATCTAAATGCGGCCTCATCGGATCCTATGCTCCGTCCTCGCGCGGCTGGTTCAGCTGATAACGCTGGCAGCCATGAGAGCTGCCGAAAAACAGACAAACGCAAGTCCTGCCGCAATTAGTAGAGCAGTTTTCAGTTCTCCTCCCATGTAGGCTCCCCCAAAAGCTCGGTCCTGCGAGCGGCGAGCGAACAACCCCAGCACTCCGGATTGAATGCGGAGGCCGCCTGATGGCCGCTTCTTTCTCGAGGGATCGATATTTAAACCAAGCCAAGCCAGAAAAGTTTCCCGACGCGACCAATTTAGCTGTCGGAAATCGGTTAGCTGCTAAAGCTCCCGCTCCATCGCTGGATGGCTGCGGTTCTTCACCTTGACCCAGTGCTTCTGTGGACCTCCCCGGTAAGGCTGGTCACGATGCACAAGACTTTCAAGACTCATGCGGCATACGGCTCGGAATAGCGCGGGCTCGATCTCGCCCTGCTTGAACGCGCAACGGTGATCCCGTCCGGCCTTTGTGTCAGCAGTTTCTCCAGTTTGGTCTCGCGCAGGTGCAACGGCAGGTCGCGCAAGTCTTCGCCGCCCATGGCGAGAACGACGAAGGCGTAGAATTGACCTCGTGGTCGTGCCTGCGCGAGTGCAGCGCATCGAAGTCGGAAAGGATCACCGCCATCGATGACGAAATGCTTCTGACGGTTCTTCAGCGCGGCCGCTGTGATCCACGGACATTGCTGGGTCCAATCGCTGCCGTTGCGGGACAGCAGGTGCTCGCGCTCGTTCATCCCGGATGACCAGCATTCGATAGCCGCCGTGCTTAATTTCGTAGAGCCGGTCAGGTCTTGCCGGGACCTGCTTCCCTGAGTCCATATGTGCTGCGCATGGCGGAAAGATAGCTCCCAATTGCGAGCGTTCCAGCGGAGGAACAGTTCGGCCGAAACGCTGGCAGCGGCCTCGGCGCTTTGGTCACATGGGGCTGGCTCTCGCCGAGGCCGCGCGGACCGAACATTGTTGGGGGCGCCGTTCGGCCCAGGCTGACTTTCGTCCCTCGCTCGGTGCCTGTCTTGATCCAGATCAACGGCTTGCGCGAAGAGCCATCATGGTCGGCGCGCTGCCGGGTCGCCGACGAATACGACGCCCCGCGACAGCGCGGCGAGGTCGCGACGCATTCTCCTGGCAATCTTCAAATCGTTCTCAACAAGCACGACACTGCCGCCGACATCGGCTAACCCGCAAGGGGGCACTCGATGCAGCCACCCGCATTCCGACAAAAGAACCGCCCGAGGCCGGTTCAGGTGAGCGGACTCTCGCTGGAGGCGCCGTCCCATTCTGGATTGGGATTCGGACAGCGCAACACTATGAAATCCCGAATGGTCGACGACATTGGTTGTTAAAGAGGGACCGGTAGTATCAAGAATTTAAACAATCCAGAGTTGGACACCCATATCAAAACAAGTTTTGGAGATCCGAATTGACTGAGTCTTGATCGGAACCACGAGTCGAGCATTATCCCCATAATACTACTTAAATGGGAAAGATAAATATGTTATAGAATTTACATGCGGGGGCTTGGGATGTGACGGAGGAACGGTCATGAAACAAGCCGAGCTCGAACGGATGAATATAGACGACCTGTGGGCGCTCCACGGCAGAATCTCCCAGGTATTGGAGCAAAGAATCCAACAGGAAAAAATGCTGCTCGACGAGCGCCTGAGACGGTTGCGGGTTTCTGAGCGTCGACCGTACCCGCCGGTACACCCAAAATATCGCAATCCTGATCGGCCCTTTGAAACGTGGGCAGGTCGAGGCAAGCGGCCGCGTTGGCTGGTCGCGCAGTTGAGATCGGGCAAGCGGATCGACGATTTCAGAATTGCGCGGGCTAACAAGCGATGAGGTTGCCCAATGCACAGCCCGCCCAGGAGTTAGAGATCAGCTTCATCGCACAGGCGCAATTCGTGCAACCCGCGCTATCGGCCCGCGCCGAGACCTACAGGTCATTCGGCACGAGGGACGCCGCCATTGAATTATCTCAGGGGAGGCTACTGGCAAAGCGTCTAGCCGATATACAGTACCGCCACGTCTAACTGCAGGTCAAAGCTCGCAAGCTGTCGGTCGAGGATTACGATCTCGCATTGAGTGTTGCCGAGGAAATCGACGACGCCAGCGGAAAGGATCGTGTCCCGTGGCGTGGTGTAGCTGAGCTTAGGCCACCACGTTCGCCGGCATGGGCCGGATCGATCAGCTGGCGATTGCCGGGAAGCTGACGGCGGGATCATCGCCCAACGGGGCGATCGTTTCCAGTGTCATGTAGCGGCCGCGCTGGACCGCCCACTCGTCGTTTTGTTCGAGCAGGATGGCCCCGATCAGACGGGTGATGGCGTCCTCATTGGGGAAGATGCCGACCACTTCGGTTCGTCGCTTGATCTCGCCGTTGACGCGTTCGAGTGGATTGGTCGAGTGCAGCTTGGCGCGGTGCGCGGCAGGGAAGCTCATATAGGCCAGCACATCGGTCTCGGCCTCGTCCAGGAAGGCCGCGAGCTTGGGCAGCTTGGGGCGGAGTTGGTCGGCGACCTTGCGCCATTGCACCCGCGCCGCCTCGGCATCGTCCTGGGCAAAGGCGGTGGCAATGAAGGCGGAGACCACGCGCCGCCCGCTCTTGCCGGCATGCGCCAGCGCGTTGCGCATGAAGTGAACACGGCAGCGCTGCCAGGTGGCGTTGAGGACCTTTCCGACTGTAGCTTTGATCCCTTGATGGGCGTCGGACACGACCAGCTTGACGCCGCGCAGGCCACGGCGGGCGAGCTTGCGCAGGAACGCGGTCCAGAACGTCTCGGCTTCGGAGGGGCCGATGTCCATGCCGAGAACCTCGCGCCGGCCATCGCCGTTGACGCCGACCGCAATGATGACCGCGACCGGGACGATGCGCCCGTTCTGCCGCACCTTCACGTAGGTGGCGTCGATCCACAGATAGGGCCAGTCCCCTTCGATCGGCCGCTGCAGGAAAGTCTTCACCTTGTCGTCGATCTCGCCGCACAGCCGCGACACTTGGCTCTTGGAGATCCCCGTCATGCCCATCGCCTGCACCAGGTCGTCGACCGAGCGGGTCGAGACGCCCTGCACGTAGGCCTCCTGCACCACCGCAGTGAGCGCCTTCTCGGCCATCCGCCGCGGTTCGAGGAAGCCCGGGAAGTAGGAGCCCTTGCGCAGTTTGGGGATGCGCAGTTCGACCGTGCCGGCGCGGGTCTCCCAGGTCCGGTCGCGGTAGCCATTGCGCTGCGCCAGACGCTCCTGGCTCTTCTCGCCATAGCTCGCCCCGGTCAGTCCCTCGACCTCGAGCTCCATCAGCCGGTGGGCGGCAAAGCCGATCATCTCGCGCAGCAGATCGGCGTCAGGGGTCTTCTCTACAAGCGTCCGCAGGTTCATCATGTCGTCGGTCATCGGTGGTTCCTCGAATCAGGTTGGTGTCGCAATCCAAACCTTACCGACGAATCATCGGTGACCACCGCAAAGCCGCCCGCCCGCTACGGCGCTATTGGAGGGCGCGCGTGCGGACGGCTTTGCTCTACAGAGCTACACCACCTCCGAGGACACGACCCTCGGAAAGTGCCATTCAGTCGTTGATCTGGGCCATCGAGGAGATCGCGAAGACCGGCAACAAAAGGGCCGAACATCACGCGCGCTTGGCTTTGCAGGGCAGCGTGCGCAACGAACGATCAAACACTCGTCCTTAACTCTGGCTCGGTTAGGCCGAGCCTCCTTGTGTCTCTGAGAAGCGTCCATCACGGTCATCCATGCGTGGTGCGTGATATTAGCGCCTTTGGTGCCTGCATCTCCGCGCCGTACTTCATATTTGCCAACGAATTTGTGCTGTCGTTCGATGGCCATCGCGCAATTTTCATTTGCCGCATTGTGTGGCGAAAGGAGACGCTTTGCGGAGCTACCTTCCTCCTGCGTCATCGCTCGCCGAAATTGGCGAACGATTCCGGCGAGCCCACAAACGTGGTGCGACTTAATCGCCAGATCGTGCGCCGCGGCAGGCATCCTTCTTAGAAGTGGCGGCAAAACTCCTTATGCGCGCGGCTCGGCATGCCGCCGCAAAATCCCCAGTCTTGGGCGGACGTGACATATCGCGCGCCGAGAAATTTTGCCGCGGGGACGACGTGACCGCAAGAGCGGCTTATGCAAAGCACGATCTGTCGCGCGCCATGGAAAATTGCCCCCTCATATTGCCTCAAATGACAATGTTACCGAAGCGCACCCTGGTGTCTCCTGAATCGGCTGCCGCGAGTCCGAGCAAGCCGCTCGCGAAGCGCGCCCTCCAGAGCGCCGGAGCGAGCGAGCGGCTTGCGGTGATTCGGCGAAGAGAACCTGTCGGGATTAAATATTAAGACACGAAGCTTGGACCGATAGTGTGATCTCTGTGCTGCTGATGA
>NZ_JBANBA010000221.1:0-4716 GCF_059803475.1 Bradyrhizobium sp. UFLA05-89
CGCGATGGATTCAATCCGACAAGGCCGCACCAGGCGGCAGGAATGCGAATTGACCCGCCGCCATCACTCCCATGAGCTAAGGGAGTGATACCCGCAGCTACCGCCGCTGCTGATCCCGACGATGAGCCGCCTGCGGAGCGTTCCGGATCCCATGGATTGTTGGTGATTCCATTAGAAACAGATTCGCTCATTCCGGATGTACCCAACTCGGGGAGTGTCGTTCTTCCGACAGTGCGAAGCCCTGACTCCCGCGCGCGACGAAAGAAGTAGCTTTCTGTTTGGGGACGACGTCCCTTATACAGGCGGCTTCCACATTCCTGAAGGCGGCCAGCTTCAGTCGCTCCTACATCCTTGCGAAGGAAGGGCACGCCAGGGAAGACGCCTCCGTCCGCGCCAGCAATGGTCTCGGCATCCTCGTAGAACTCGATAACGGCATTGATACGAGGGTTGACCTCATCGTGCGCTTCGCGGGCGAGCTGCGTCAACTCCAAGGGCGTCACGTCCCCTGCACGCACGAGAGAGGCCAAGCTGCTGGCATCGTGCTCGACATATTCAGTCAATTTCATCTCAGGCATCCTTTACGCGGCCCGTCAATTCAGATCGATGGCTGGCATGCTGGCCGATAGGGCGATCTGAGCGAATCCAGACAAACGTCCGACATGAGCTCGCGCCGGCTTTGATTCTCGTTGCAAGAACTCGAGCTCTTCCGGGCGGATATGGCACCGGATGAGATGGCCGGGCTCCGCTTCAGTGAGGGGCGGCTCCGTCGCATCGCAAATTGCGCCAAGCTTGCGTGGGCATCGGTTTTGGAACACGCAACCCGGAGGCGGATTGGCCGCGGACGGAATTTCCCCCGAAAGCCGAATGCGGGAGCTCTGGGTGCCATCGAGGTCGGGGACCGCGGAAAGGAGCGCCTCGGTATAGGGGTGGTTTGGTCCTTCAAATACGCGGTCCGTTGGCCCCATTTCCATGATCCTCCCAAGGTAGAGCACGGCAATTCGATCGGAAAGATAGCGCACGACGCCAAGATCATGAGAGATGAAGACGTAGCTGACAGCCCGGGCGGCCTGAAGCTCGGCTAGAAGATTCAGGATCGCTGCCTGAACCGAAACGTCGAGCGCGGAGGTAGGTTCGTCGCAGACGACGACCCGAGGATCTCCAGCGAAGCTTCGCGCTATGGCTACACGTTGCTTAAGCCCGCCGGAAAGCTGGCGCGGCCGAAGCGACAAATGTTTCGGGGTGAGGCGGACAGCCGCTATGAGCGCGGTGAGACGGCCAGACAGCTCGGCGCCGCGAAAGCCCCCAAGCTTGCGCAATGCGCGGCCGATGATGCGGGCGACGGAATGGGAGCGGTTCAGCGCCGAATCAGGATTTTGGAATATGATTTGTAGCGCTTTCACCTCTTCATCCCGGCGCCGGTCGAGACTAGCAGCAAGAGGCTTGCCATCAAGCTCGATGACTCCGCCAGGATCGGGCGGCAAAAGCCCCAGAAGCATTCGAGCTAGCGTGGTCTTTCCGGAGCCGGACTCGCCGACCAGACCGAGTGTTTCCCCAGGCTGCAGACTGAGGGAGACGGCGGTAACCGCACGAATCGTGTGGTCACCCTGGCCGAAAGTCTTGGAGAGATTGCTAATCCGAAGTACCGGCGCGGCACCCGCTGGAGGCTTCACGACCACCACTTCGGGTGGCGTACTGCGCGGAAGTTCAGGTGCCCGTTCCGGGTAATGGCAGCGCACGAGACGACCTCCAATACCACGCAGCTCCGGAGTTTCCGTCCTGCAGCGATCATCCGCGAGCGCGCAGCGCGCGGCGAAGGGACAACCGATGATCAGCGCGCCGGGAGTGGGCAAGAAGCCCGGAATAGTGTCGAGCCGTCCCTGCTCCTTCCGCTGCCCACCCGCCGGTAGGCACCGTAGAAGCGCTACAGTGTAGGGATGGCGCGGTGAGCTCAATATCTCCCTCGTTGGCCCTTCCTCCACGAGCATTCCCGCATAAAGGACACCGACCCGGTCACACATCTTCGCCACAAGAGCGAGGTTGTGACTAATGAAAAGGATCGAGGTGCCAAGCTCGCGCCGGAGATCGCTGACGAGGTCGAGGACCTCGGCCTCCACAGTCGCGTCAAGGCCCGTGGTGGGCTCGTCGAGGATCAGCATCGGCGGATTACTTGCCAGGGCCATGGCAATTCCGACTCGCTGCTGCATCCCGCCCGAAAGCTGATGTGGATAGCGCTGCATAACCGAGGCGGGATCCGCGATCCGCACCTTTTTCAGTATCTCAAGCGCATGAGCTTCGCGCTCGGCTGACGGGATGCCCATGACCTCAAAGACCTCGACCAACTGCCGCCCCACCCTCAGCGCAGGGTTAAGCGCTTTGCCCGGGTCTTGGTAGACCATCGAGACCTTCTTTGCCCGCAGCCCCCTAAGCGGCTCGGGTCCGAGCCGCATCACATCTGCCCCATCGAGCATGACAGACCCGCCGGTGATGCTCCCGTTTCGGGGCAGATAGCGCACCACGGTCAGCGCCACGGTGGACTTGCCGCAACCCGACTCACCGACCAGCCCGTACGCCTCGCCGCAGGCGACCTCCAAGCTTAAATCGCGAAGCACGGTGCGGTTTTGCCCACCGGCGCGATAAGCGACCGACAGTCGGTTTATGTGCAATGCCGGCTCAACCATCGATCGCCCCATGCAGCCCGTCGGCCGTCAAGTTAATCCCGACCACGAGGGTGGCGATGGCAAAAGCGTCGAACAGCACCGTCCACCAATAGCCCGCGCTGATCATCGCGTAGTTGCTCGAGATCGACAGCCCCCAATCGGGTGAGGGCGGCTGAAGGCCGAATCCGATAAAGCTCAGGCTGGCGACGGCGAAGATCGCATACCCGAGGCGCACCGTCGATTCGACGAGGATGGGTGGGAGTATGTTGGGCAGGATTTCGAGGAACATGATATGATTTGAACTCTCGCGGCGAAGCTTGGCTGCGGCTACGTAGTCGAGCTCCCGCTCCGCCAGGACCGCCGAGCGAACGGTGCGGGCGATGCTGGTGCTGAAGGATAGGCCGATAATGATGATCACCGTCGTCTGTGAGGTGCCGAGCGCGACGATCGCGAGGAGTGTGACGATAACCGACGGGATTGCCATCTTCGCCTCGATCAGCCGCGAAACAAGGTCATCGAAGACGCCTCGGAAATAGCCGGTGTGAAGGCCAAGAACCGTGCCCACAACAGTCGCTAAGATCGTCGCAAGAGGCGCGATAGTGAGAATGTCGCGCGAACCGACGATGACGCGGGAAAGGATATCGCGACCTAGTTGATCCGTCCCGAACCAGTGTTCTGCCGAAGGTGGTCCGAGCGCGTTCAGAACGTCCTCAGCCAAGGGGTCGTATGGCACGAAGTGGCGGCCGAAGAAGCTGCATACCACCCAAAACAGGACGATGGTCACGCCGGTCAGGAATGAGCCGGAGCGGAGCAGCGCCGCGAAAACCTCCTGGCGCCGGGTGTCGGGCCTAGCGGCGGCAATGTCGATCATTGGCCGTGTCCCATCCGGATGCGCGGGTTGAAGAGAGAATAGAGTAAATCGGCGAGTAATGTCGCCACGGCATAGGTGATGCCGATGATCAGCACGCACGCCTCCAGCATCGGAAAATCCTTGCCTTTGGCGGCATCGAAGATCAGCGATCCGATCCCCTGGTAGCGGAACAACGTCTCCACGACCACAAGTCCGCCGATCAGGTAACCCGTCTGGGTGGCGATGACAGTGATCGTTGGAAGCAGCGCGTTTCTCAGCACATGTCGCCAGATTACCTGACGCCAAGGCAGGCCTTTCAGGACGGCCGTGCGGGTATAATCGGAGTCGAGCGCCTCGATCGTGCCCGCGCGTGCCATGCGAGCAATATAGCCGAACAGGACGAGCACGAGCGGGATTGCTGGCAAGATCAGGTGGTAGAGCTGCATGAAGGGGCCCGAGCCTTCCGGCCAGGCAGCGGAGATTGGGAGCCAGCGCAGCCAGATGCCGAAGATCAGGATCAGTACGATGCCTGTGACGAATTCCGGGACCACGGTCGCCGATAAGCCTCCGAGGCTGATGATGCGGTCAAGGGGCCGATTCACGTTCAGCGCAGCAATTACACCGCCCAAGATGCCGAGCGGTACGACCAGCAGGAAGGCTACCGCCGCAAGCTTGAGCGATTGGCCGAGCGCCTGCATTACGAATGGAGCGACAGCGGCGCGATAGAGATAAGATTGGCCCATATCACCATGAAGAAAATGCCACATCCAGGAGCCATACTGCACTAGGAGCGGTCGATCGAGGCCAAGCTGCTGATTCAGTGCATCCACGGATTCCTGATCGGCCAGTGGCCCGAGGATTGTTCGCCCCACATTGCCGGGCAGAATCTGCCCGAGAAAGAACACGAGCAGACTCAGCGCAAAGAGCGTCGCTAACGAATAGGCAAAGCGCCTTGCAAGGAAGCGTTTCATCGGATTCTCTTTGAGGCTGGTCGATTGGCGGAAATGCTCGTCCTGCCCGATCGAACCGGTGTTATGTCTTTCCGGCATCCTGCAGGAACAACTGGCTTAAGCCCGTCGGCTGCACGCCGACGACGCCTTTTTTGGTTGCAGTTAAGTGGTCGTAGAAATAGCCGTAGAGCTCTGGCGATTCTTGAAGCAGCAGCCGCTGGATTTTACCTGCAGCCACCCGCTGCGCATCAAGATCGAG
>NZ_JBANBA010000222.1:0-4271 GCF_059803475.1 Bradyrhizobium sp. UFLA05-89
CTCTCAACCGGCTACCGGCCTCTCGGCTCTTGCCCCCGCGCAGCGGGCTGGAGCGCAGCGACTTCGTGCATTGGCCCGTCTCTGGCCTGTTGTGAGATCTGCTTCAGTGCCGCTCCAAGGATGAAGCGGACATCCACCTTCACTGAACTAGGCTGACCCGAGGGAGCTAACAGCGAACTCGGCTTCAATCCGCAGGCGGACACTCCGGGCATGTGTCGTCGATCGACTCCAGCAACTCGGCGACCGCGACGGTGCCCGCCTCTGGGGAGACCTTCGACCGGGGGGTGCCGACGGGCAATATTGAAAGCGCAGTCCCTGGCGTGTGGATCGGCGCGGTCCTGCATCCAACCGTGCTCCTCACATTCGCGGATCGCTCCCGCTTCGAGAAGAATACTTCGCGCCCACCCCTCAATCGTGCGAATGGCCGGCCGCCGCTCCTTCATCATCAGCATCGAAACCGCTCCTGCCATACGTGCGCTCATGGTTCCGAAGGCCTAACACACGGCAGAGATTCGCAGATAAGGGGGCCGCGGTTTGTCCACCCCCGTTCCGGATGAATTGGCTATCCCTCGATACCGGCCTCTGCTCGATCAGTACTGATGGGTGGGCCATGGCCAGCCTTTACCCGTCGCATCAGGCTTGTTCGCCTACTGGCTGAGCGTCTTTATCCGGCGTCTCATCTGATTAAGTGCGCCAAGAAGGACTCGCAGGCTTCCTCGGCTTCAGAAAGCGTTTCGAAGGGGGACCCGATTACCTTGATGGCGGGTCTGCTCGGATAGATGGGTCGCCACGAGGCCAAAAAGCCGGGCTTCCCGTGAAGCCCGGGACCGTTATGGCTCTCGAAGCTGATCACAAACGAAAAGCCGCGGCTGCTTGCGCTCCAGACTTCCAGATCCTTTATGGGACTAACGACGCGGGTGAACTGCATTAGGCATCCGACCTGAACCGGCCCCTTGAGAGAAGGGATCGCTTCGTTGATTCGGAAAATGCAGGGCTGCTGTCGTAGCGGCTGTTTTCCCCAGCCGCTTCTGTGTCCGGAATCAAACAGTCAGGCGTCTGTGTTTAGGCTAGCCTGCCGGTTGATACGGAGAATGCGACATTGGCAATGGCAAAGTGAAGTGGTTCAACGCAACCAAAGGCTATGGCTTCATTCAACCTTATGATGGCGGCCCAGATGTCTTCGTCCACATCAGTGCTGTCGAGAAAGCCGGCTATACAACCTTGGCCGAAGGCGCACGTATCAGCTATGAGCTGAGGGCGGGGCGCTCGGCCAAAATGTCCGCGGAAAGTCTGCAAATTGGGTGACGGGGATGGAAGCACCATCCCGTGGAAAGGACCACCACGGGAGCGACTCACTCAGGATATCGAGCGACCGTGGTGGCAATCTGAAAATAGGCCGGCTGCTTCGCAAAGGCAGTGATCCGATGACCGACCAGCTTGGAGAGGCGCAAAGGCGCCGGCATCAAGCCGAAGAATTTCGCGCCAAGGCCGGCCTGATGTCCGATGCCGAGACGCGCGCTCAATACCTCAGACTTGCGGGCGCGTACGATGCGCTGGCGGAAAACGAAGAGCGGATAGCGGGCAACTTCCTCACGCCCAGCAAACCGTGACGTCAATTGAGTGTGCGCCGCTGCTTCCCGGCCCACACAGAGAGGCGCTTCCTCGGCCTTTGGCAGGTAGACACCGAACTGTGACGGCCGTCTATCCCCTCGGCTGTCCCAACGGCTAGCCGGCCTTGCCAAGTACGCCCATGCTGCAATCGAGGTGCAGCGCTAGTGCCGACGCGCCGACAGTAGCGGCTTTCTGGATCGGGGTCGAGGGACAGGCTCGGCGACGGGTGCGACGGCCAGTGTCATTCCTGTCGGATTGCCGCAGGATAGCTCACTTCGGCTTTCGGCGGCATAGTGGACCATACCCGGACTTGCCGCTGGCCAACCCGGTCGCGAATTGGACCCAAAAGCGACGTCGGGCAGCTTCCAATCTTGTCATCGGCACGAGAGGTCATTCAGGCTACCGGGGATCTGGAATACGCTTAGCCCGTGCCACGCGCCGCAGCACGCGCGACAGCTCCTCGGCCGCATAAGGCTTCTGAACGAGGTAGAATCCATGCCGACCCTCTTCAGCGAGGACTTCGCTGTAACCCGAGGTCAGCACCACCGGCACTTTGGGATGGCGACGCCGGATCTCCCGACCAAGGTCAACCCCGTTCATTCCAGGCATGATCACGTCGGAGAACACCACGTCGAATCTGTTGGCCTCGTCGAGAAGTTTGAGCGCCTCGGTCGCATTCGTCGCTAGGGTCGTGTCGTAGCCGAGGTCTGCCAGGATCTGGGTCGAGGACCGTCCAACTTCTATGTTGTCTTCCACTACGAGAACACGGGGACCCCGGTCGTTCTCGGACAGCGCGTCGGCTGGATTAACGTCGATCTCGAGCCGGTCTTTATTCGAGGCTGCCTCGCCCGCGGCGCGCGGAAGGTAGAGCGTAAAGGTGGTCCCCCGGCCCACCTCGCTTTTAACCGCGACGTCACCACTCGATTGTTTGGCAAAGCCGTAGACCTGGCTAAGGCCCAGGCCCGTGCCCTTACCCACTTCCTTCGTGGTGAAGAACGGCTCGAAGACATGCGCGAGCTTGTCCACCGGGATGCCTGAGCCTGTGTCGGTCAGCGAGACGGCCACGAAAGGGCTGCGATTGCCCGCGTGCCCGCGGACGGGCGGCATGCCAGCGATCTCCTCAATGCGGATGTGCAGCGAACCCTCGCCACCCATCGCGTCGCGCGCGTTCACAGCCATGTTGACCAGCGCCGTCTCGAACTGACTGACATCCGCTTCGATGAGGCAGCTCTCGCAAGAGATCTCCGTCCTGATTCGAATGCGCGATCCCACGATGGTGCGGAGCATGTCGCTGATGGCCTGCACGCGTTCGGACGCGTCGAACACCACGGGCTTGAGCGCCTGGCGCCGCGCGAACGCGAGAAGCTGACCGGTCAGCCTCGAGGCTCGATCTACGGTATCGGAGATCGCGTCCACGTAGCGGCGCCGGCGCTCCTCAGGGAGACCGGGCCGGCGCAAGAGGTCAGTGGAGCTCTTGATGATGGTGAGCAAGTTGTTGAAGTCGTGCGCCACGCCCCCTGTGAGCTGGCCCACCGCCTCCATCTTCTGTGCTTGGCGCAAAGCTTCCTCGGCCTCCATCAGCTCGGCGGTGCGCTCTACGACGCGGCGTTCCAGCGAAGCTGCAAGTTCCCGGATCTCCTGCTCCGCTCGCCTGCGCTCGACGGCCGTTCGGGTGCGATCAGCGACCTCGCGGATCAGCTCGAGTTCGTCGGGCGTCCACTCGCGCGCCGTTGCGTGGTTGAGGTAAAGCAGCGCAACGAAGCCGCCCTGTTCCGTCACGGGCATGTTTACGATGGACTGCGCGCTGATCGCTTTCAGGGCATCGGCCGTCGCGGCTGTTCGGGGGTCCTTTTCGGCATCGGGAAATACCACCGTCTCGCCACGCTTGAGGTCCTCGATATAAGAGCCGTAGTCGCGAAAGTGCAGCACGCCGGCAAGGCTCCTGATGCCCGGCGCGTTCCAGTCCCGCTCGATGGTGATCGTCTCGGCCGCCTTGTCGATCGTGCCATAGCCGGCCCGGCTTACCCCCAGTGTGCGCCCGAGGATCTCGGCCGCGGCGTAGGAAAGTTCGGCTGGGTCGTCGATGTCGCGAATGCGATCGGAAAGGTCGACGAGAGCGATGCGGCGCGCCTCGGCCAACCGACGGTCTGTCTCGTCACGCGCGATCTTGATGAAGCCCCGCCCACGGCCCTGGTCATCCGGCGGCAGGGACCGCATCGACCCGCTCAGGAACACACGCGACCCGTCCGCGCGCTCATGCCAGCGCTCGTCAGGGGCGAAGCCCTCGTTGCGCGCCTTGAAAGCCTCAGCCTCGGGCTGCCCAGATGCGCGGTCCTCGGGTATGAAGATCGCGTCGGCCGAACGACCCGTCATATCGGCGGCCGTCCAGCCGAAGATCGCTTCGGCACCCACCGACCAGCTTGTGACGCGGCGCTCCGGGTCAGTGGCAATGATGGCGTAGTCTGCGGCGCTCTCGACGACGAGCCGCAGTCTCTCTTCACTCGCCCGTAGCGCTTCGAGTCTGGCGCGGGCCTCGTACTGACGGAGCCGGCTGCGCAGCGCCGAACGCGCGAGGCTGACCAGGGTCGTCGGGTGAAAGGGGCGCTCAAGAAACGTGACGTTGCCCAGCATGTCGAGAAAGCGATGCGCAGTCGGATTGC
>NZ_JBANBA010000223.1:0-4153 GCF_059803475.1 Bradyrhizobium sp. UFLA05-89
GCGCGGGCTGTCACGCCTCACCGACATCGCGCTGGGCGCCATGGTCGGAGGAGAATTTGTGGGTAATTGAAAGCCGGTGAAGGCCGCCTTGCCGAATGAGGCATGTTGTTGAGAACTGTCCTTATGGACAGTGATAGGCGCAGTGCCCAAGTCGAACGGCTTGAGGTGGTGGACACGGGCCGGCGACGGCGCTGGTCCGAGGACGAGAAGCTCAAGATCGTCCTGGAGAGCTTACGGGCGCCGCGCCAGGTGGCGGCAACGGCGCGGCAATATGGCGTTTCGCGCTCATTGCTGCTGCGATGGCGACGGTCGTTTCACCCCGAGCCGAAGGATGCCGCCGATCAACCTGGCTTCGTACCGGCGATGGTGGTCGCGGAGTCAGTGCCGACGCCTTGTCAAGTCGCGCCGGCCAGCAGCGGCGGGGCGATCGAGATCGAGTTTGCGACCGGAGCTCGGATGCGGATCACGGGTGCGGTCGACGCGGCGACGCTGAAGGCCGCCGTGGCGGCGCTGGCAGATGGGCGCCTACGGTGATCCCCATTGCTTCGGGCGTGCGGGTGTGGATTGCGACCGGCCACACTGATATGCGTCGCGGCATGAACTCGCTGGGCTTGCTGGTGCAGGAAGCCTTCAAGCGAGACCCCCATGGCGGCGACCTCTATGTGTTCCGTGGCAGGAGCGGCAAGCTGATCAAGATCCTTTGGCACGATGGACTGGGCATGTCGCTCTACGCCAAGCGGCTGGAGCGCGGCCGCTTCCTGTGGCCGTCGTCGGCTGATGGCGTGGTGACAATCACCCCAGCCCAGCTTGGCTACCTGCTGGAGGGCATCGACTGGCGGATGCCGCAACAGACCTGGCGACCGCTGGCGGCTGGCTGATCGCTGGGATTTGAATCGGTGACAGGATCAGCGGTTCGGACAGAGATCGCGTCTTGTGATTCTCTGGTCGGCGATGAGCGCCGATGATTCTCTTCCCGACGATGCGACCACGCTGCAGGCGATGCTGCGCGCCGAGCGAGCGGCCCGGTTGGCCGCGGAAGCCGAGGCCCAAGCGGGGACCTTGCTGATCGAGAAGCTCAAGCTCACGATCAAGAAGCTCAGGCACGAGCAGTTCGGACAGTCCTCCGAGCGAGGCGCATTGCTGGACCAGCTCGAGCTACAGCTCGCCGATCTGGAAGAGAACGCAGCGCAAGCTGAGACCGCGGCGCAGATGGCAGCCGAGAAGATTGCGGTGCCATCGTTCGAGCGCCGCAAGCCAGCCCGCCGGCCGCTGCCGGAGCATTTGCCGCGGGAGCGCATTGTCTATCCGGTGCCTGCGACCTGCCCATGCTGCGGCGATAGCCGGTTGCGCAAAATTGGCGAGGACGTGACCGAGACGCTGGAGCTCGCTCCGCGCCAGTGGAAGGTGATCCAGCACGTGCGCGAGAAGCTCGTCTGCCGGGCCTGCGAAGCGATCACCCAGCCGCCGGCTCCCTCGCACCCGATTGCGCGCGGGCGTGCAGGCCCCAAGCTGCTGGCCCATGTTCTGTTCGCCAAGTACGGCCTGCACCTGCCGCTTCATCGTCAGAGCGACGTCTACCAGCGTGAAGGCATCGACCTCGATGTCTCGACGCTGGCAGATTGGGTGGGAGCCTCCGCCGCAACCCTGATGCCGCTGGTTGACGCGATCCGGAGCCATGTCTTCGCAGCTGAGCGCATCCACGCCGACGACACCACGGTGCCGGTCCTGGCCAAGGGCAAGACCCGAACCGGCCGGCTCTGGACCTACGTGCGCGACGACCGCCCGTTTGCCGGGCCAGATCCGCCGGCAGCGGTGTTCTTCTACTCGCCGGACCGTGGCGGTGCGCATCCCGGGCAGCATCTGGCGGGCTATGCCGGGCTGATGCAGGCCGACGCCTACGCTGGGTTCAGCAGGCTCTACGAGACCAATCGCCAAGCAGGCCTGATCATCGAGGCCGCGTGCTGGGCACACGGCAGGCGCAAGTTCTTCGATCTCGCGCGGCTCAGCAAGGCGCCGATCGCGGCCGAGGCGGTCAAGCGCATCGATGTCCTGTTCGCCATCGAACGTGAGATCAACAGTCTTGCTGCGCAGGCGCGCCTGCGCGTGCGCCAGGAGCGTAGCCGCCCTCTGATCGTCGAGCTCGAGGCGTGGTTGCGAGAGCAGCGCGCCAAGCTCTCCAGCAACAACGACACAACCAAGGCGATCAATTACTGCCTCAGCCGCTGGGACGCATTTAGCCGCTTCCTTGATGACGGACGGCTTTGCATGTCGAACAATGCTGCTGAGCGTGAGCTACGGGCGGTCGCCGTGGGCAGGAAAAATTGGACCTTCGCCGGCTCCGATGAGGGCGGCCGGCGTGCGGCTGCCATCTACAGTCTCATCGCCAGCGCCAAGCTGAATGACATCGACCCACAAGCTTGGCTTGCCGACGTGCTGGCGCGCCTACCGGATCACCCTGCCAAGCGCATTGACGAGCTGCTTCCTTGGAATTGGCAGCCCCAAAGCGTCGCTCACGCCGCTTAAGCGTGATCAGCCTTGCCAAAAAACGGCGTAGCCGGGGCGGTCGTTGGACGCGCGCAAAAGCACCAGGGGGATTATCGACGGATTGACCTGCCGCGCCAATGGCAGGTGGGATCGTGATGAGACTAGTATCGATTGCGAGCATGCCGCCGTTTCGCCTCCGCGGCGATCCCCGCCTCCATATCCGCGATCGACTTTGCTGGCCCCTTATATGGCAGGGACCCGAATACGCCTTTCGGTTGGGCGTGCAGTTCAACACCAAGAGAACCAAGTACTTTCATAACGCTGCTGAACTCGGGATGTCCCTCTGAACTAAGGGTCTTATAAAGGTTTTCGCGTGAAAGACCTGTATCCTTAGCAAGAGCGGACATACCGCGCGCGCGGGCAACAATGCCGATAGCGTCGGTGACGAAGCCTGGATCATTGGTTTCGAAGGCTTCGCTTAGGTAAGCGGCGATCGCCTCAGGACTGTCCAGATACTCGGATGCGTCAAATGGTCTAGTTTTGGCCATTGCTCTTCTCCAACGCCACTGGCGAGCGCGCCAAATCACTAACGGATTAAGACAATTGGCCAGTTTCTCTAACCTACGCCACGCCGTATTTTATAAGATACAAATGCCGCAGCAACAACTCAATGCCGTCGTTTCTCGCTCGATCTGGCTGCCAAACCACCGAGTCAACGGCGAGCTTGCGGGACCAGGGCCTTGCCCGGACGCGTACTCCTGGTCAGGACGTCGGTGAGGTAGGCAAGCGAGTCGATGTCGTTGAGCTTGCAGGTCTCGACCAGGGACGCGACGACAGCCCAGTGTTCAGCACCACCGTCGGATTCGGCAAACAGCGCGCACTTGCGGCTGAGCTTGATGCCGCGGATTGATCGTTCGACGGTATTGTTGTCGAGTTCGATGTGGCCGCCATCGACGAAGCGCGTTAGCCCCTCAAGCGCGCCCCCGAAGTATCACCAGCCGCAGATTTCGAAATCTGGGTTGACAGGGTTGAGAAGTTGACACCCTGGATCAGTCAGGGTAACCGGCCCGAACAGGGTGAGATCGAGCTGCCCGCTTGTTAAGTCCACGATTTCCGTCAAGTTGCGAATAGCGCCGCAAAATTACATGGCGCCGCTAGTCTGAATATAGCCTCGCCAACGCTTGCATCACATCTTCCTGCCCGACCGTTTTGCCCTTTTCGATTGCATTCCCTATTTCCTTACAAATCGCTTGCAGATGATCGTCGCTATAAACAAATCACCACATGTCTGAGATTGCCAATTGCTAGATCAAGTAAGAAGCCATTGTCAGAGGCTTCGCAAAGATAAAGGAGCACGATTCGGTGCGATTCCGCCTTATATCTCCGAACGATAGTTTCCAGCCTTTTGACATCGATCCTGAAATGCATATGCTCTTGACCGATAGACGCCTGAGCTAGCCTATCAACAATCGCTAGATTCTCATCTGAGACGAAAGCCGATACAAACTCGGCTGTGTTATTGCCCTCAGCGTTATCGTAGATAGCCCATTAGGGGCGCTAAAGTAGACGCTGCGTTTAGTTCTGGTTTGGGTCGATTCCGTTGAAAAAGGGCGGCAGTAATCCGATGTATTGGCGTCAGCGGCGATGCGGCCGAGCGGCTGTGTCGGCC
>NZ_JBANBA010000224.1:0-4138 GCF_059803475.1 Bradyrhizobium sp. UFLA05-89
CTCAACGGTGTCCACACTGCCGAAAACGACTCCTTGAAAAACACTGGCGCAGACCGATTCTGCCAAAGTAGTGCTAGTCGAGGCAGAGCCGCCGGGCTTGGGAGGCCATCGTGTCCTAATGCACGGCCTTTTGCTAGCGAGTGGTCTGGCCCTGTCAGCCGGATTGAGTGATAATTGCAATGGAGGCAGAATGCGATCTTTTCGCGGAGGCAGCTTTAGCGCAAAGCCGACGTCGACGAGTTCCAAGTCGTGCGGCAGCCTTCGAACAGCGGGGCCACTCAGATCAGTTGAACAGCGATTTTGCCACCGCTCTCGCATGCTCGACGAACAATTTTGCCAGCGGACCCGGCGTGCGGCTCTTAACGGTGAGGATGGCGATTGCATAGCGCGTGGCGGGAATTCTTGCAGGCAGGATCTTCAAACCGACGCGTCCGGCACTAAACTGAGCAACTGAGTTTGGCAGAATGCCAACGAATTTGCCGGTCGCGATCAGCGTCGTGGTGAGTTGAATCGACAACGTTGCAACTGCGGCTCGCGGGAATTTCAATTCGGCGGCGGCAAAGATTCCCGAAATGATTCCGCCAGGCGTACTGTCAGACGGCGGAAGCACCCAGGACTCCTCCGTCAAATCAGCAAGCTCGACGCGGCGACGGCGTGCCCAACTGCTGTTTGCACCGACGACCGCGACAAAGGGCTCTTGTAGCAGCGGCTCGACCAGTAGGTCATCCTCGACAAAAGGATCCGGCAGCCGCCCGACGAGAAGTTCGACCTTGCGCTCGCGGAGCAGATTGAACTGCAACAGCGCTATGTCGGCATGGAGTACTCGCAACTGCACGCGTGGATGCTGCTGCAGCAGACGCTCCGAGATCGCCGGCATGATGCCGGCATTCATAATTTCAGGACAACCCACCGCAAGTTCGCCCGACGTTGGATCGGTGAGGAATTCGATTTGCTTCAGCCCCTGCCGCATCTCGTCGAAGACATTGACGCCGCATTTGAGCAGCGCCGCCCCGTAGCGGGTCACTTCGACCCCCTGCGAGGTGCGATCGAACAGCTTTACTCCCAGCGTTTGCTCGAGATCGGAGATGGTCTTCGACACGACAGGATGGGAGATCGCAAGCTTTTGCGATGCTTTCGCCATGCTGCCCGATTCCGCCACCGCGAGCACCACGTGAAGGTCGCGCAGCTTGATGCGGCGGCCGATCCGATCCGACCAGTCCATTTTCGCCCCCTTAGTCTATAGGCTACAGGGATGTCTCAAAATCGGACTTTCAAACTACTGCGGACATAGCCAGTATTTCAACCTACCGCGGCGATCATTGAATCCCGACGGGGAGGGGGGCCGACTCTGAGAGGAGGCCAGCAATGCCAGGGAATTCCATTCTTTCGGCTGCCGTTCTCGCAACGTCGATCGCCGCATCCGGTACCGCTTTTGCGCAAGCCACCGTCAAGATCGGGATGGTCCTGCCGATGACCGGCCCGCTGGCGGCTGCAGGGCAGCAGGTGCTTGCGGGCGCGCGCCTCTACATCAAACAGCACGGCGAGACCGTGGCCGGCAAGCGGATCGAGCTGATCGTGAGGGACGACGCCTCGTCCGGCGAGACCGGCAAGCGCATGATTCAGGAACTCGTCGTCAACGACAAGGTCGACCTCATCGGCGGCAGCTTAACGGCCGACCTCATGTCCAGCGCACCGCTGCTTACCGAAGCGCAGAAGCCGACGGTGATCATGATTTCAAGCACGACCGCGGTGGTCGGGAAGTCGCCGTTCTTTGTACGCACGAGCTGCACGCTGGCGCAATCCTCGGCTGTCCTCGCAGATTGGGCAGCAAAAAAGGGGCTCGGCAAGGCGGTGACGCTGGTCACCGAGTTTGCCCCCGGACTCGAGGCGGAAGAAGCCTTTACCAATAACTACAAGGCGGCGGGTGGTCAGGTCGCCGAGGCGATCCGCGTTCCGCTCCGCAGCCCCGACTTCGCGCCATTCCTGCAGCGCGTCAAGGAAGCCGCCCCGCAGGCGCTGTTCGTGTTCATTCCCTCGACACAGGCCGCGGCCTTCGCCAGGCAGTTCGTCGAGCGTGGCCTCGACAAGGCCGGCATTGCATTGATCGGTCCCGGCGACCTCACCGACGACGAAGCGCTGCAGAACATGGGCGACGCCATGTTGGGTACGGTCACCGCGCATTTCTACTCGGCCACGCACGCGTCCGCCCTGAACAAGGCGTTTACCGAGGCCTACCAGAAGGAAGCGAAGGAGCGCGCGAATTTCATGGCCGTGTCGGGTTATGACGGCATGAACCTCATCTATGAAGCACTGAACAAGACTGCCGGCTCGACCGACGGCAAGACCCTCGTTGCCGCGATGAAGGGCATGGCCTGGGATAGCCCGCGCGGCCCCATGTCGATCGACAAGAACAGCGGCGAGGTTGTGCACAACATCTATATCCGTAAGGTCAAGAAGATCGACGGTGAGCTGCGCAATGCCGAGTTTGAGACCTTCAACAATATCAGAGACCCCCGCGTGGCCGTCGCGAAATGAGGGATGCGCGTGTCATCGTCGTGGGCGGCGGCATCGGCGGGCTGAGCCTTGCGCTCAGCCTGCATCAGGCTGGCGTATGCGTCCGCGTCTACGAAGCGGCGCGCGATCCATGTCCGCTCGGCGTCGGCATCAACCTGCAGCCAACGGCGGTACGCGAGCTGACGGAGCTTGGGCTCGGCGATGCTCTTGCAGAGACCGGAATTGCCACGCGGCGCCTGAATCTTTGCAACAAGTTTGGACAATTGATCCATAGCGAGCCGAGGGGGCTGGCAGCTGGATATCTTTGGCCGCAAATTTCCATCCATCGCGGCGAGCTGCAACTGATCCTGCTTCGCTTAACGCGCGAGCGCATCGGCGATGAAAATGTCCGCACTGGAGCGAAACTGGTTGGCTTCGAGCAACACAGCGGTGGTGTACGGGCTCGTTTCAGCGACCGGGATTCCGGTTCGGAACTGTTTGACGAGGCCGATGTGCTAGTTGGTGCCGACGGAATCCATTCCGCTGCGCGGCTCCAGCTTTATCCCGACGAGGGACTGCCTTGCTTTGCACGGCAAATCCTGTGGCGAGCGGCGGTCGCGGCCGAGCCGTTCCTCGACGGGCGGACGATGGTCATCGCCGGGCATTTCCATCAGAGGATTATCGTCTACCCGATCGGCAAGGCCGCCGGGGGCAAATTGCTAACCAACTGGATTTGCCAAATGACGGTCCCGGATCAGGCGCCGTCGCGGGAAGATTGGAACAAGCGCGTCGAAAAGCAGGCAGTGCTCGCCGCATTTGAGCGTTGGCGATTTCCCTGGCTCAATCTGCCGGCGCTGATCGAGCAATCGCACAGCATTTACGAGTTTCCGCTGGTTGATCGCGACCCCGTCGCGGCTTGGTCGTTTGACCGTGTCACCCTTCTCGGCGACGCCGCACATCCAATGCAGCCGACGGGCGGCCAGGCTGGTTCGCAAGCCGTTCTGGATGCTCGGAGCCTTGCCCGCGCAATGATCGAGACTGACGATCCCGTCGCGGCGCTGGAGCGCTATGAAGCAGAGCGTCGGCCCGCGATGAACGATATCATCTTGCGAAACCGGAAACTCGGACCCGAAGTCGCGATGCAGCTCGTTGAAGAGCGAGCGCCGAACGGGTTTGCCCGTGTCGAAGACGTGATCTCGCGACTTGAGCTCGACGGCATCACGAAATCGTTTGCCGCGGCCGCGGGCCTCGATGTCGAAACGGTCAATCATAGACCGTCCTATCTGTCTCAGCAGGGACATTTCCGAGGCCTGCTTTCGACGTAAGGACCCGGCAGACGGAAGGCATGTCCCAGTTAAGTCAAATGCGAAAAAAATTCAACCTGAGCTCCGCTAAGCCATCCTGACCAGTCCTCAATCTTGCGTTCACCATTTCGCTGACGGGCCACCCGCAGACTCCGCGGTGGCGCAAAGCGGTCATAGCCCGGCCCACGCACGTCGCCAAAGAGCCAATGGGTGACATGCCGCTGGGATTGCAAATGTTGTTACTCTATCAGCAGCAGTCCGCGCTTCTTATCACCGTCGAACGTATTTACAGCCGCGAACAGCCGCTTTCGCTCGACTAGCCATGGCCGGTAGTCGGAATT
>NZ_JBANBA010000225.1:0-4029 GCF_059803475.1 Bradyrhizobium sp. UFLA05-89
GCGGTGAGACCCGCCATCCTCTTGATGGACGAGCCGCTCTCGGCGCTGGATTCGCAGACCCGCGAGCTGTTGATGGAGGATTTCGTCGGCCTGCTCGCCGATGGCGGCATGGGCGCGGTCTATGTCACTCATAATCTCGAAGAGGCCGCGCGGCTTGCCGACCGCATCGTCGTGCTGTCGCGGCGACCCGGCCGCATTCGCGAGGTCGTCACGGTGCCGATGACGCGCGCCGAACGCGGCGAGGCTGCTGCGCGCGAAAAACTGCTCGCGCTCCAGAACCAGATCTGGTCGCTGATCCGCAACGAAGCGATCGATGCCGAGCGCGAGGTTCAGCATGCTTGATCGCGCAACCCGGGCAGAAGCGCAGACGAAGGAGGCGGTGACGCGGCCGGTGCGCTTCCGCGGCGCGGGCTTCGTGCCGGCGAGCAGCCGGTTTGGCGGCTGGGTCGCGCTCGCGCTCGTCATCGCGCTCTGGCAGGCCGCGGGCAGTGCGCGCCTCGTCAATCCACTGTTCCTGCCGGCGCCCTCGGCGATCGCACGCGCTATCTACGAGCTCGCGGCTTCCGGTGCGCTCTGGCAGCATCTCTCGGCCTCGCTGCTGCGCATCGGTGTCGGCTGGCTGCTCGGCACCGCGGCCGGCGTTGTCGTCGGGTTTGCCATTGGTCTCTCACGGCTCGCGCGCAGCGTCGGCATCACCTTCATCTCGGCACTGTTCCCGATTCCGAAGATCGCGCTGCTGCCACTGCTCATCCTCTGGCTCGGCATCGGCGAAGAGCCGAAGATCGCGACCATTGCGCTCGGAGTGTTCTTCTCGACCGCGATCTCGGTCTATAGCGGTGTCGATGCGGTGCCGCGCAACCTCATCCGGATGGCGCAGAGCTTCAACGTGCCGTTCGCGACCATCGTGCGCAAGGTAATCTGGCCGGGTGCGCTGCCCTCGATTCTCGCCGGCTTCCGCATCACGGCGTCGGTCGCGCTCCTGCTCGTCGTCAGCGCCGAGATGATCGGTGCCCAGTTCGGCATCGGCGCCTTCGTGCTCCAGGCCGGCAATCTCATGCAGACGGATCAGCTGCTTGCGGGCGTGGTGATCCTGTCGGTATTCGGGCTGGCGGTGGGGAAGGTCATCAACTGGCTGGAAACGCGGCTGCTGCACTGGCGATGAGGGTTGGCACAAAAGCCGTAGGGTGGGCAAAGCGGAGCGTGCCCACCACTTGGTAACGCGGATCGATGGTGGGCACGGCGCGAGTGCGCCTTTGCCCACCCTACGGCATCGTCTTGTCACGCATTCCCGCGATCCTCGCGGAAGAGGTCGAGCTTCTGCTGCACCGGACGGTCGGAGAAGCTGAACAGCACGGCATCCGCCTCGGCCTCGTGCGTGACCCAGTGCCAGCTCGGCGCCACGAACAGGTCGCGCGGGCCCCATTCGAAGGTCGCATCGCCGATGCGGGTGCGGCCCTTGCCTTCGACGGCGCAGAACACGGTCGCGTCGGTGGAGCGATAGCGCGCGGTCTTGAAACCCCTCGGCAGGAGCTGGATGAACGTGCCGATGGTCGGCATCGCGTAGTCGCCGGTCTCGGGGTTGCTGAACTTCAGCTTCAAGCCGTGGCAGGCGTCCCATTCCTCGCGCGCTCTGGCTTTTTCCAGCGCTTCGCGGGTGTAGGCATAGGGATAGCTGAAGATCGGCGAGGTCTTCGACGACCGCTTCATGTCGACCGGCAGCAGATTGTGGCCGTAGCGCGCAAAGCTGTCGCCAGCGGGTTTCGTGATCTTCTGCTGATCCTCCTTGGCGCCTTCAGCGAACGAGCAGTCGAAGAATTGCACGAGGGGGATATCGAGGCCGTCGAGCCAGAACATCGGCTCATCCGTCTCGTTGGAATGATCGTGCCAGGTCATCGACGGTGTGATGATGAAGTCGCCGGGCTCCATCGCGGTGCGCTCGCCGTCGACGGCAGTGTGGGCGCCCTTGCCCTCGAGCACGAAGCGCAGGGCCGACTGGCTGTGGCGATGCGCAGGCGCGACGTCGCCGGGCACCACCATCTGCACACCGGCATAGAGCGAGGTCGTGATCTTCGACTGCCCGCGCAGGCCGGGATTTTCCAGGATCAACACCCGCCGCTCGGCTTCCTTGGCGGTGATCAGCTTGCCCGCTTCGGTCATGTAGTCGCGGATGACGTCGAACTCCCACAAATGCGGCCGGCAGGCGCTCCTTGGCTCCGGCGTGATCAAGTCGCTCATCACGGTCCAGAGCGCGGTGAGGTTTTCGCCGTCGATCTTCCTGTAGAACGCCTCGCGTTCCGGCGTCTTCGCTACGGCTTCCATGGCGAGCCTCCCGTTCGTTTTGTAGATTGACAGTATACTGCCAATCTAGGTAGCGTCAACTTGATGGCCGCCATGAAGATGGCGTCATTCCGGGGCGCCCGCAGGGCGAACTGCGGTGCGCAATTGCGCACCTGAGAATCTCGAGATTCCGGGTTCTCGCTTCGCGAGCCCCCGAATGACGTGCAAGAAAATCCATGGGAGGGTTCCGATGAAGCTGCACGGCTATTTCCGCTCCAGCGCGGCCTATCGGGTGCGGATTGCGCTGAACCTGAAGGGGCTGACCGCCGCTCACCTGCCGCATCATTTGCGCAAGGGCGAGCAATGCGCGCCCGCCTACCTCGCCATCAACCCGCAAGGCCTGGTGCCGACGCTGGAGGATGATGCGGGCACAATCCTCACGCAGTCGCTCGCCATCATCGAATGGCTGGACGAGACCCACCCCAATCCGCCGCTGCTGCCGAAGGATAGCCTGCGCCGCGCCAAGGTGCGGGCGTTTGCGTTGGCCATCGCCTGCGACACCCATCCGGTGCAAAACCTGAAAGTGCTGGCGCGCCTGCGCGAACTGGGGCTGGCCGAGGAGAAGGTCCAGGAATGGGCCGCCTGGGTCAATCGCGAGGGGCTGTCGGCCTGCGAGATGCTGGTGAAAGACGAGGTGGGGCCGTTCTGCTTCGGCGACGCGCCGACGCTCGCCGATCTCTGCCTGGTGCCGCAGCTCGGCAATGCCCGCCGCTTCGGGGTCGACGTCTCGGCTTATCCGTGCCTGCTCAAGGCGGAAGCCGCAGCGAAGGCGCTGCCGGCTTTCGCCAATGCGGTGCCGGAGAAGCAGCCCGATGCCGAGTAAGCCTGCCCCTCCGATCACGATGGACGCGGTCTATGCCGCGCCGGGTTATCTGTTCCGGCGCATGCAGCAGATCGCGGTCTCGATCTTCATGGAGGAGTGCAAGGCCTTCGACCTGACGCCGGTGCAATATGCGGCGCTGGTTGCGATCCACACCCATCCCGGCATCGACGCGACGCGGCTGTCCGCGGTGATCGCCTTCGACCGCTCGACCCTCGGCAGCGTCATCGAGCGGCTCCAGGCCAAGGATTATATCGAGCGCAAGCCGGCGCCCGAGGACAAGCGGATCAAGCTGCTCTATCTGACGAGGCAGGGTGCAGGGATCCTCAAGGACATCATCCCAGCGGTCGAGCGCGCGCAGGCGCGCATGCTGGAGCCGCTCAAGCCCGGCGACCGCAAGACCCTGATGACGCTGCTCGTGCAACTCGTCGATCTCAACAACGAAGCCTCCCGCGTCCCCCTTCGCGCCGAGGACGCGCTGGAACATCTGGGGAAGGCGGGGTGAGGGGGCGATGCGAGTGAGGTTGCACTTGCGCCTCACCACCGACGTCGTCCCGGGGGCGACGCTGAGATTGGGGCCGCGCCGTCGTGGCAATTTCAGGTGTCGTTCCCCGCGAAAGCGGGGAATCCAGTACGCCGCGGCTTCTCCGTATTCGTCGCCGCCTCTGGAATACTGGATCGCCCGCCCCAGTGCGCAATTGCGCACAAGGCGGGCGATGACACTGAGGATGTGGCTGCCAAGTACACGTCACGCACCTCGCCCCTCATCCCGGACTCCCGCCGTTCTTCTCCGCCTCGTAGCGCGCCATGAAGGCCGGCGACATATGGCGCAGGCGCGCATCGTCGATCCGCCCGGAGCGGGTGATGTAGCT
>NZ_JBANBA010000226.1:0-3926 GCF_059803475.1 Bradyrhizobium sp. UFLA05-89
GAACCAGCTGCGATATTGGAAGAAATAGTCGGCGATGGCGATGATCGCGAACGCCGCGACCACTGCGCCGAGCAGATGGATGGTCATGCTGGTGGTGGCGCCCAGCATGGCGGACGGGTCGAGCTTGACCATCGATTCCACCCGATGCCGCTCCGGCCACAGGACCATGGTCATGACCGCGCCCAGCGCGACCAGCTTGCCGATGCCTTTGAGGAAGTTCGCCGCCGCCTGCTTGCCGAAAATGCGCTTGAGGCCGGCTGCTGGCGAAAGCTTGCTGAATTTGGGTTTCAGGGATTCGGCCGACCACACCAGGCGGTGCTGGAGCATGTTGCCGGCGATCGCCGCCAGCACCAGCATCAGCAATGGCACGCCGATCGCGGCGACCACCGCGACTTCGATCTGCTGCATCAGCGCGAGCAGGTTCCCGCCGTCGGTTTTGATCATCCAGGAATTGGCCAGCAGGTTGCGCATCGGCGTCACCAGCCCGCTGCCGACCGAGCCCGAGAAGGTCGAGACCACGAGCGTGCCGCCCGCGATCATGAACCAGGTGTTGATCTCCTGGCTCTTGGCAACGTCGCCGCGTTCGAGCGCCTCCTCGAGGCGCTTTTGCGTCGGGTCTTCTGTTTGACTCTCGGGATCGTTGTCGTCCGCCATTGATCCCTCTTACTTGAGCGGCATCATCTGGTGCATGACACCGATGAAATAGTCGAGGAAGGTCCCCATCAGCGCCGTGAGCACCACGGCGAGCACGAGGAACCCGGCGAAGATCGAGAGCGGCACGCCGACGAAATAGACCTGCATCTGCGGCATCAGCCGCGCCAGCACGCCAAGCCCGATATTGAAGACGAGGCCGAACACCAGGAACGGCCCGGAAAGCTGCAAGCCCAGGCGGAACGCGGCGGCGAAGGCGCGCGTCGCGAGCGAGGCCACGTCGCCGCTCGCCATCGTCTCGCCCGGCGCGAAGATCGCATAGCTGTCGTTGAGCGCGGCGATGACGAGGTGATGGCTGTCTGTCGCGAACAGCAGCGTCACGCCCAGCATGGTCAGGAAATTGCCGACCAGCACGCCCTGCTGGCCCTGTGTCGGATCGACCGAGGTAACGAAACCGAGCCCCATCTGCTGCGCGATCACGGCGCCGGCGACCTGGAGGGCGGCGAGCGTCACGCGCGCGGTCGCACCGAGCACGATGCCGATCGCGATCTCATGCAGCATCAGCACCAGGAGCGAGGCGATCGAGCCCATGTCGACATGGTAGGCGTTGCGATGCAGCGGCAGGATGATCAGCGTGAGCAGCAGCGCGATCGACAGTTTGATACGCGTCGGAATATTGGTCTCGCCCAGCCCCGGCAGCAGCATCACCATCGCACCGACCCGGGCGAAGGCGAGCATGAAGGCCGCGGCAAGCGCCGGCAGCAGCGAGACGTCGATGCGCATGGTTTACGCATACTGCCTCAGCCGCCGATGATTCGCGACGAGATCCGCAGCATGTGGGAATGGAGCGCGTCGGCCATGAAGGGTAATGCCAGCAGCATGGTCGCGAAGATCGCGAGGATTTTCGGCACGTAGATCAGAGTCTGCTCCTGAATCTGCGTCAGCGCCTGGAACAGCGACACCACCACGCCAACCACGAGCCCCACCACCATCAGCGGCGACGACACGATCACGATCGTCCAGATCGCATCCCGCGCCACGTCGAGCGTTTCAGGTCCGGTCATTGCACACGCCCTCTATTCAAAGCCGCATCCCCGCCGCTATCGCGAGGAAAGTGGCGTCCTGTCCCCGTCATTGCGAGCAATCAGATCGCCATCTTCATGATGTCTTCGTAGGACTGGATCACCCGGTCGCGCACCGATACCAGCGTCGATACGGCGACGTCGGTTTCGGCGACCGCGGTCACCACGTCCATCACGTTGGCCTTGCCGCTCGCCATGGCCACCGTCTGCGCATCGGATTTGCGGCCGGATTCCATGACGCTGCCGATGGAGTCCTTGAGCAGCGCGGCGAAGGACGGGCCGCTCGCCTCCGATCCCTTGCCGGCGGCGCTGTTTTCGAGCACGCGCGCGAGATTAGCATAGGCATTGGCGGCAATCGTCGGTGAAGCCATGGCGGTGAGCCTCCTGTTCAGGCCTTGAGGATGTCGAGCGTGCGCTGGATCATTCGGCGCGTTGCACTGATGATGTTGAGATTGGCCTCGTAGGACCGCTGCGCGTCGCGCATGTCGGTCATTTCGACCACCGAGTTCACGTTCGGATATTTGACGTTGCCGCTCGCGTCGGCGGCCGGATTGTTCGGCTCGTATTTGACGCGGAAGTTGGACTGGTCGGGCTTGATCTTGCCGAGGGTGACGACCTGCGCGTCCAGCGAGCGGTCGAGCGCGGAGGAGAAGGTCGGCACCTTGCGCCGGTAGGGATCGCCACCGGCGCTCTGGGCGGTGGAGTCCGCGTTGGCGATGTTCTCCGAGATCACCCGCATGCGTCCGGCCTGTGCGCGCAGGCCGGAGGTCGCAATCGCCATCGAACGGGCGAAGTCGCTGCTGTCATTCGCCATGATGCGCCTCCGCTAGGCTCTTTGTTTGAGCATGATCTCCGCGCAAACGCGTTCCGCGTTTGTCGCGAGGGAAAACCGCTGCACACTTTTCCGGATCATGCTCTAGCCCTTGCCGATCGCGGTCTTCAGCAGGTGCAGGCTCTTGGAGTAGAGCGAGGTCGCGGCCGCGTAATCCATCTGGTTCGAGGCGGACTTCATCATCTCCTCCTCGAGATTGACGGCATTGCCCGCAGGGCGTGTCTCGAAGCCCGCATTCTTGTTCTGGTCGAAGCTCGACGGCGCGCCGGACGGAGTCATGTGCGAGGCGGTGGTGCGGGCCATCGCGAGCGGCCCCATCGAGCCGGCGACCGCGCCGGTCTTGTCGAATTTGGGCTCGACCAGGTCGCGCGGCCGGAAGTTGGGCGTGTCGGAATTGGAGACGTTCTCGGACAGGACGCGCTGGCGTTCCTGGTGCCACTGCATCTTGGTGCGAAGCGCCGAGAGCACCGGGAGGTCGTTGATGGACATGGCTTGCGGCTCCTTGCCCCGGGATCAGGCCCCCGGGGCTAGGCAGAATTTGCCGCGTGTATGGTTAACGGCCGGTTAAGACGTTAGCGGCAGATGTCCCTCGTTGAGACGCCAAGGTTTCGCCCCCGTGATTCTACGCTCCAAAACACTCGTTAACCCAACCGCTTGGCTCCGGAACAATTCCCAAGAAGTCGTTTTGGATCGGGCGATTCATGGGTTATTAAGAACTGGGGACGGCAGAACCTGCCGTAAGGTGTTAAGGGATCGAACTTCTGGGGCGTCGCGGGCTTGCGGTCGGGATGGATTTCGACCATTGGCCGCATGAGACAAGCGCCATTTGCCGGGGACAAGCATGCAAGGCCCTTTGACCTTTATCTTAGCGTTCATCGTCGTGCTGGCGCTCATCGGCTTGGCCGCGTGGCTGGTTCGTCGATTCGCGACGAACCGGCTGGGCGCCAACACCCAGCGCGGCCGGATGCCCCGGCTTGCCGTGATCGATGCCGCCGCCGTCGACGGGCGCCGCCGCCTGGTGCTGGTCCGGCGCGACAATGTCGAACATCTCCTGATGATCGGCGGCCCGACCGACATCGTCGTCGAGCCCAACATCGTGCGTGCCGCCTCGAGCCGCGATCAGCTGCCGCAACGGTCTGGGGGTGCCGAGCCGCCGCGCCTCGCCCCGATGCCCGAACCTGCCGCTTGGGATGAGCCCTCGCCGCGCCCCGAATTGCTCGACCAGCCCGAGCCGCAAATGCCCGAGCCGCCGCCGCGGCCCGCACGCCCCTCCTTCGCCGACGAAGTGCGCCGGCCCGCGCCTGCGCTCGCCGAGCGCCGTAGCGATTCACTCGCTGGCTTCACCGCCGAGCCGCTCGCGC
>NZ_JBANBA010000227.1:0-3802 GCF_059803475.1 Bradyrhizobium sp. UFLA05-89
TCATGCACCCCGCTGCCGTCGCCGCGCACCTCGCTCAACCCAAATGGCAGCGTCGGCTCATCGATGTCTGCCAGCAGCCCCCGGAAGAACTCTTCATGCGCCTTTGCATCACCGCCCAGGCGCGCCTGCGCCACCAGATTCCGGAACGGCTGTGGCTCGGTCAGCTCATGCGCCCGCCCCTCCAGCACGGCCCTGACCTCGGCATGCATCAGCTCCAGCGTCGTGTGGTCCCCGATCAGATGATGCTGCAGCTCCAGCAGCAGCCAGCGCGCGCTGCCGGGCTCGCGCGCGATCACAAACCGCAACAAGGGCGCCCGGCCAAGCTCGATGCGGTGCTGGCGCGGATCAAACCGCCCCCGGAGCTGCTCGTGCCCAGGACCACCAGACGCATCCAGCTCGACCTCGGTCACTTCCAGTGGCGCGTTCCGCCACACCACCTGCGCCGGGCTCGACAGGCCTTCCCAGACAAATGACGTGCGCAGAATGTCGTGCCGGTCCACCACCCGCTGAACGGCGGCAAGATAGCGGTCCAACAGCGCCCGATCGGCAAACGCCATGTCACTGACCAGCAGGTACGGATCGCCCTTTGTCGCCAACAGATGATGGAACAGGATGCCGTCCTGCAACGGCGACAAGCCATAAATGTCCTGGATGTTGCCGACCCCGCCGGGCACCGTGGCGATGATCCGGTCGATCTCGTCTTGCGTCAGCTCAATCAGCGGCAGCATCTGCGGCGTGATCGCCGTACTCTGTTCGCTGATCAGGTTGGCCGGGACCGCCACTTCGCGATGGCTGCCGAGGCTTGCAGCCAGATCGGCCAGCACCGGCGTGGCGAACAGCGTCTGCACGTCGACCCCCAGCGACAGCCGCCGCAGCCGCTCGATCAGCCGCACCGCCAGCAGCGAGTGGCCGCCGAGCGCAAAGAAGTGGTCGTGGCGTCCGACCCGCTCAACACCCAGAAGCTCGGCCCAGACCGTTGCCAGCGCGGTCTCGATCTCGCCTTGCGGCGCCGCATAGACGGCGCGCGCATACGCCTCATCTTGCGGCGCCGGCAGCGCCTTGCGGTCGAGCTTGCCGTTCGGCGTCAGCGGCAGCGCCGCCAGCTGCACAAACGCCGATGGCACCATATACTCGGGCAGCCGCGCGCTTAGGTGCGTGCGCAAGGCGCCGGCAAGATCGGCCCCCTCAGCTTCGGCCGCATGCTCGGCCGCCGCCACGAGATACGCAACGAGTCGCGGCTCGCCCGTCCCATCCTGGTGCGCCGCCACCGCCGCCTCGCGCACCAACGGGTGCTCGGCGAGCCGCGCCGCGATCTCGCCGGGCTCGATGCGGAAGCCGCGGATCTTCACCTGCTCGTCGTTGCGGCCCAAAAACTCAAGATTGCCGTCCGGCAGGTAGCGTGCCAGGTCGCCGGTCCGGTACAGCCGGTCGCCGTCGACAAAGGGACTGGCGATGAACCGCTCCGCCGTCAGCTCGGGCCGGTTCAGATAGCCGCGCGCCACTCCCGCCCCGCCGATGTAGAGCTCGCCTGCCGCCCCGAGCGGAACGGGCTCACCATCACCGTCCAGTAGATATACCCGCGTGTTCGCAATCGGCCGGCCAATCGGGACAACGGACCCATCAAAATCAACGGGGCAACTCCACGCGGTGACGTCGATCGCAGCTTCCGTCGGACCGTACAGATTGTGCAGGCCGGTCCAAGGCAATAGGCGCCGAACCTGATGGACACTGGCCGCAGGAAGCGCCTCGCCACTGCAGATGAGACGCTGCAGCGATGTGCAGCGATCAACACCCTTCGTATCCATAAAGCTGACCAGCATGGATGGGACGAAGTGAGCCGTCGTGATGCGTTCTCTGATGATCAAGTCGACCAATGCATCGGGATCTTTGTGCGCACCCGGAGGCGCCAGCACCAGGGTCGCCCCTTCAAGCAAGGTCCAGAAGAACTCCCAGACCGAGACGTCGAAGCCGAATGGCGTCTTCTGCAAGACGACATCAGTTGCCTTGAGAGCGTAGGCTTTTTGCATCCAGATCAGGCGGTTGATAATAGCCCGATGCTCATTCTGTGCCCCTTTGGGCGTGCCTGTGGATCCGGAGGTGTAGATCACATAGGCGAGATGGCGCGAGGTCAGGCCGAGCGTGCGCGGGTCCGGATCGGAGGCCGGCAGGTTCGCCCAGGCCGGCGTTGCCGCGTCGAGATCCACCACGCTCACACCGGCCAGCGCGTCGCTTCCCAGCGCGGCACGGCCGGCTTCGTCGGCCAGCAAGAGCCGCGGCGCCGCATCCTCGAGAACCTGCTTGAGCCGCGCGCTCGGATAGGCCGGATCCAGTGGCAGATACGCGCCCCCCGCCTTGAGGATCGCCAGCAGCCCCACCACCATCGCGACGCTGCGTGCAAGACAGATCGCCACCGGCTGGTCCGGCTTCACCCCAATTGCGATCAGATGATGCGCCAGGCGGTTGGCCCGCGCATTGAGCTCGCCATAGCTCAGGCGTTCGTCCGCGCAGACCACCGCCACCGCATCCGGCGTCTTGGCGACCTGCGCCTCGAACAGCTCATGGATGCACTGCTGCTCGGGATAAGGCGCCGCCGTCCGGTTCAGCTCCTCCAATAGATACGCGCGCTCATCGGCCGGCAGGATGTCCAGCTTGCGCACCGGCGTGGTCGGCGCCCGCTCCAGCGCGTCCGCCAGTTGCTCCAGCGCGCGCTGCATGTAGCCGCAGACCCGATCCGCGGAGATGCCTTCCGCCACCTGCGCCGTCAGGCCGAGCGCCTCGCCAAAATCCTCTACTGCCATGCTCAGCGGATAGTTGGTGCGTTCCTCCCCGCCCAGCCATTCCACACCGGGTAGCCCGGCATCCGCTCCGCAAGCGAGCGCCGGCGCGGTGTGGCGGTAGTTCAACAGCGCACTGAACAGCGGCGCCGGCGCCGCAACGCCGCTGCAGCGTTGCGCCAGCGCCAGCGAGGCCTGCTCGTGCGCCAGCAGCTCGGCCAGCCGGGCATGCGTGATCCGCACGCTTGCCTCGACGGCGGTGCCGTCCAGATCAAGCCGCAGCGGCAGGGTGTTGATGAACAGGCCCATGGTGCGGTCGCCACCCGCCCCGCCATGCATGCGGCCGAACAGCACCGTGCCGAACACCACCTGCTCGCGCCCGCTGCTGCGCGCCACCACCTGCCCCCACGCCAGATGGCACAGGCTGGCCAGGCTCACCCCCAGCCGCCGCGCCTGGCTGCGCAGCCGCTGCTGCAACTCCTGTGGCAATATCCGCCGCGCCTCATGCACCCCGCTGCCGTCGCCGCGCACCTCGCTCAACCCAAATGGCAGCGTCGGCTCATCGATGTCTGCCAGCAGTCCCCGGAAGAACTCTTCATGCGCCTTGGCATCACCGCCCAGGCGCGCCTGCGCCACCAGGTTGCGGAACGGCTGTGGGGCTGGCAGCCCATGCGCACGCCCCTCCAGCGCGGCCCTGACCTCGGCATGCATCAGCTCCAGCGTGGTGTGATCCCCGATCAGATGATGCTGCAGCTCCAAGGCCAGCCAGCGCGCACTGCCCGGCTCGCGGGCAATCACAAACCGCAACAGCGGCGCCCGGCCAAGATCGATCCGGTGCTGGCGCGGATCAAACCGCCCCCGGAGCTGCTCGTGCCCAGGACCACCGGACGCATCCAGCTCGACCTCGGTCACTTCCAGTGGCGCGTTCCGCCACACCACCTGCGCCGGGCGCGACAGGCCTTCCCAGACAAATGACGTGCGCAGAATGTCGTGCCGGTCCACCACCCGCTGAACGGCGGCAAGATAGC
>NZ_JBANBA010000228.1:0-3726 GCF_059803475.1 Bradyrhizobium sp. UFLA05-89
CCGCCATCGGCTATATCAGCCCGATCGAGATGGAGCTAAAAGCCGCTTAACTCTGTCCATTTTTTCGGGGGAAGATCACTGTTCACTTTTGGCTCAAGGATGTATTTGTAACGTTCCAGCAAAGGAGCGGTAAGCCGCCGATGAAGGACATGCAGGCGCAGTGAGAAGTGCGCGTTAATCCGAGACTTGGCAACCGATCCTAAAAAGCGAGAGCTGTTAATGCGGCTGGCGGAGCACCTGCTCGCCACTGAGGTTGAGGGCGCAATTGCAGACGGGATGAAGCGCACCGGATGAAGAACCGAGCCCTAGACTTTTGACGCTCCAGATTGCCGGTCCCAAGCTCGTCACCAGCGCGATGCGAATCTCTGAGAGTTCGGTGCAGGGTTCGCTACAAAAAGAACCCGCCCGAAGGCGGGTAGCGCAAGATACCGAAGATGGGTCTGCCAATATCAATCAGCGGCACACGTGTCCACGGTGCTCTTCTGCGAGCTAGGCCTCGCCAGCCCGATGGTGAGTTGGCTGGGATCGGCTGACGCCGCAACTATCCGTGGCTTCGGGCGTGGGGTCAGAACCGCGATCTGATTGGGAGAAGCGGGCATCCCCGCCGACATCAGGTTTGGCGTTGCCGAACTCTCCTCAACCTGGGCTCCTCCCAGCACTGCCACTTGGAGCCGCGAGATCGGGAAGCCCGTCACTTCGAAGGCCGGAAAGTGCAAAGTGCACGCGCGAGCTTGATGGGTCGTCGCGCCTGCTACGGAGACAATTGCCGTTGCGATCAAGAACAGATTTCTCATGATGATACCCACTTGGATTAGAGATATTTCCACCACGAATTCCGCAATCATTTTAGTTGTGAGCCAGCGACGCAATCTGTGAACTTGTTCACTGGCGATGCTAATTCTGTTTGCCCCGCTGAGTGCGTGACTCCGATAAGGGCCCCGCCCCAAGTCAGGGAAGAACGGAAAGCTTAATATTTGGGGCGGGGTTCTGAAGTATGCCTCTCAAAGGGACAGCCCATAAGCCTGTCTCAGTATAAGATGTTAGCGTCATTAGTTGGTTTTTTCTGTCCGGTAACCAACGTTAGCGAAAGAAATTTCAGGACAGTGCTCCCGACAGTAATTTTCCCGGGACTCGGGGAGGACACGTACGCCGTTAAACGAGAGAAGAACAGCCGGCGAAACATAGGCGTGCATCGGGCACACGCGAGGATCGCAGTCGAGCGTGGCCGGCTCGAACTGCACGACAGCTATGTCCGGGTCTTGAAAAGAGAGGCCGGCAACTGAGGCGGCCTTACTTCAGAGCGGGCTAAGCTATCCTGCTGGCCTTGCTGTTCCGCCTTCCGGCCGTACTCAATCGCCATCTGCTCCAATTCGCGCCGCGTCTTTTCATTTGAGGCTAGGGGCGCCTGGATGCGGCACAGACGAGCGAGCGGAAAGAGAAATTTTGCTGCATACTTGCCCTTAAAGTCACCGCGACCGACATGTCCCTAATTGGTCAGACTCAGGAGCTGCTGGTTCAATCCGACAGGCATTCTGAAGGCGCGTCCGCTGCGCCAATCGATTAGGAGGTTCATGGGTTAGTCCGGACGGATCGCGATGGATCGAACAAAACTTTTCTTTACCTGCCATTGCTGATCTGATGACTAACAAAGAAACTACGCGACAAAATCTCAGCGTGGCCGACGCTTACGACGCAATAGCGGACAACGAAGAGCGGTTGGGACGAACTCTAGGATCGCAATCGCCGGATTTGCGAAGTCCAGTAGACGCGGCTCAGTGACCAGGCCTGCACTTCTGCAGCGGCATTACGCTTCGAGGTCTTCGACGGTCCGGATTTTTTCAGCACGAGCTGCCAGATCGTCATAGTGTTTCGCCGCCCGACGCAACGTATCTTCCGTTTGTCTGTGTTCGCAATTGTCCGCCTTCGCGCGGAACTCGTCTGCTCGCATCCGCCAATACTTGGATGTGTGCATACGCTCGATGCTCATGGGCGCCTCCACTTTCCGCGCCTGAGAAACGGCCCCAGCACAACCCTGAATGCCGGGCCGTTGGAGATTGCTTGGCGCATCTGGGCGGGCCAAGCCGACGCTAGGCTAGATCAAGCGCCAAGAACGTTATGTCCACTTTTGCACAGACAGGCTTAAAGACATGCAGATTGGATTAAATCCCATGGGCTCACGAGGATATGAGCAACGTTTCGCGTCAGGGAAAAAGGACCTCAGCTCCGGGGCTGGCGCTAGCTGAGGTCCTTTCGTGGCGGCGTTGCGTTGTGGAGCCGAACGCCGCGTCGCCGACTCACACTGTTGCCACTTGTTCCCGATCGCGAGCGAAGTCGGTCCGGGGACAGTTCTCGTCCGGCGGCTCAGGATGCCAGACGTAGGGCAGTTCGATCGCGAGGAGTTCGTAGGACTGCGTAAGTTGCTCACGGGAGCGACGCATCATCTCTCCGCTAAAACTGCTTATGGCTCGCCTGCGCTCTTGTTGGCTGGCGATGTATCGCGCCCATGCTTCTTTGTCGTAAGGCATGACGGCCCCGAGATGCCGCTGGTGGTTACTAGCTTATGTTAAAAATTCGGGCCAGAAAACTGACAAATCCCGAGGAATTAGGACAGTGCTCCGCACGGTAGTTGTACGGAGTCCACTTGGCATTTAGATACCGATAACGTGCCGGTCGCCGGGGCTGGCATTTCCATCCCGAACAAGATTGCAACCGGCAAGGGGTCGCTGAAAGGCGGCCCCTTTCGATTCGAAAAATTTGTCGCACATTCCTATCTTCGACTTATGCGTACGGCGTACGAGCTTTGCCTGGCTACTGCCGGCAAACAGGTCCCGGCGGGGCCGGACTGGATTCATGAGGTGAAGCACGATGGCTACCGGGTTATCCGGGAGAACGAGCGTGTGCGCCTGCTATCTCGGCAACGGCACCGATTGGACTAAGCGTTATCCGTGGATCGCGGAGAAAGCGCTGAAGAACCGACAGAAGCACTTCGTCATCGATGGTGAAGCCGTGATCCTCGGAGTGGACGGCATCGCGGATTTCAACGCGCTGCACTCGCGCAAGCACGATCACGAGGTGCAGCTCTACGCTTTCGATGTGCTGGCAATGGGCGGCGACGATTTGTGCGAGCTGCCACTGCACCTTCGCAAGACGAACCTGGAGCGGCTGCTGGCGCGCCGGCCGGATGGGATCACCGTGGCGCCGTTCGAGCGTGGCGAGTTCGGTCCAAACCTATTCCGCGCGGCGTGCCGCATCGGCTTGGAGGGTTTGGTGTCGAAGCACCGCGATCGACCTTACCGCGGAGGCCGGCAAAAGTTCTGGATCAGGGTAAAGAACCGCAGTCATCCATCGATGGAGCGGGAGCTATAAGTTCCTAGGAGCCCGGGGGCGAACGTGGAGGGTGAAAAATGGCCCTGCACTTTAGCCGCCTCGATAGTCCCCTCGAGGAGTTGGAAATTTGGAGCGGACCAGCCAAGGCTTTTCATTTGTGATCAGCAGGGAGAGCCGCAATGGTCCTGGCCTCCATGGGCCACCCGGCTTTGTCGCCTCGTGACGTCCCCTCAATGAGAACAAGCCTGCTGTCAGGGTGGGTGGCTCACCGGCAGCTCTCTTAGTAGGAAAACCATTTGTTACGCATGTCGAACGGCCCAAAGGGGGGTCGTTCCTGACGGCTGCGTCGCCTGCGAGCGTGACGGGAAGGCTGTTCTAACGGTCTGATGCCGAGAGTAC
>NZ_JBANBA010000229.1:0-3688 GCF_059803475.1 Bradyrhizobium sp. UFLA05-89
CTATTAAATCGGCAATCGAGGAGACGCGCCTCATGAATAACACCGTTTTCTTCGACTCGAACGTTTCCGACGATATCCGACGCCAGCAACTGTACGATGGGCAACTCTTCGTTTACGGCGCCCGGCCGAGCGTTCTTGCTCTAACCAACTTTGCGAGGTCGATGATCGAAGACGCGTTCGGCGGGCTCGATCCGAGAACCGCTCAAAAGAACATGGAAGTCGAGCGTTACGCGGACATTCTCGGAAAGTTGAAACCAGCCTTCATTCACCATCCGGAATCGAAGCGTCACCTCAAGGCGGTTTTGGAAGATTTCGGCTGCGATTCGGAGAAGACCTTCTTCGACGTACCTCGAATGCGCAGCTCCACGAGCGATAACTATCTCACGACCGGTATTGCACTCGCCTGGCACGCTCACCGAGATACCTGGTATTCGGCTCCCCCCTGCCAGATCAACTGGTGGCTGCCGATCTATGATATCGAATCGAACAACGCCATGGCATTTCACCCGCGGTATTGGACGAAGCCCGTAAAGAACAGCTCTTCCGACTATAACTACTATGTATGGAACAAGATGCATCGCGGGGAAAGCATTGCGAAGCTCATCAAGAGTGACCCGCGTCCGCTGCCACGCGCAACCGAACCGATGGAGCTTGACCCCCAGACTCGACTCATTTGCCCTGTGGGCGGCGTCCTGCTGTTCTCCGCGGCGCAAATGCACTCAAGCGTACCCAACACATCGGGCGTAACCCGCTTCAGTATTGACTTCCGGACCGTCCATTTGGACGACGCCGCCGGAAAACGAGGTGCGCCGAATATTGATTCCGCATGCACCGGAACCGTCATGCGGGACTATCTCCGTTGCACAGATCTGTCGCGAATACCCGAGAACGTCATTGCACTCTATGATGATGGCACCGAAGCCGGCGGAGAACTGGTCTACGCTCCGAAGACCGTAGGCGCCGAAAGTCGGGCTTCATAGGATCTGGTGCCGCGCCTCTGATCACTCCAACCGGCAGTGCCGTTTGCCTGCCGGGTCGATTCGTAATAGCAGCCAAGATAGGTTTCGCACCCCGCGGCATTTTCGTAGTGGCACTACAGGCCAAGCCGATTCCGCGGGTCAGATTTCGTATGACGCACCCGCGCCGACGTTGCCTGCTAAAGCGACAGACTTTCTAGCCGAAGAGTTGGTCTCGTGCGCCCGCTCTGTCCGGAGGTGTGGCGAGGCGTGATCTATACCAATCGACCGTGCGCCGCAGGCCCTCGTGCAGCATTGTCGACGGGCTCCAGCCGATCGCTTCGTAGGAAGCAATCAGATCGACTGCCCTTGGCCGCTCAAGAGGTCGATCCGGAACGGCCCCGAACAGCGGTTCGGGGGCACCCGGAATCAATTGTCTCAACTCCTGAACAAGCTCCCGGATCGAGCACTCCTGGCCCGACCCGATGTCAACCGTGCGACCGTTGGCGCCCGATGCGTACGCGCACGCGACAAGGCCGTCGACTACGTCATCGACGCAGATCCAGTCAACAAGCCGAAAACCGCTGCTCAGCTTGGGGCGCTCGCCGCGCAAAAAGGCGGTGGTGACATAAGGGACCAGCTTTGTGAGGTCGGTCTGCCCCGGCCCGTAAACCATCGAGATCTTCGTCATGACGGCCTCGGTCTTGTACAACGCTTCGAACATTCGCGCGTAAGCGGCCGCGGCTCCTTTTGCGGCGGCATATGGCGAACAAGGCACGGAATCCACCTCGTCCGGCTCCTCTAGCGAGCCTGCAAAGACAATCCGGCCGGCGCCGTTCTCAGCGGCAGCAAAAAGAAGATTGAATGCGGTGAGGAAGTTGCTTTGCATGATCGGCAGCACCACGTCGAGGCTGCGCGACCCCGTCACCAGACTAGCAAGGTGATAAGTCTTGTCAGGCAGGACGGTCCGGATCAGCTCTTGCGTTGCCCGCAGGTCGATCAGATCCGCGTTCCACCAACGAATCGTAGCGGCGCGCGGAGCATCGCTCATATCTCCACCAATCGATCGCCACCAGGCCACTACATCGACCGGCGGCTGACGCGAGACCGCGTGCAACTCTACGCCGGAAACCACCAGCCTCCTGCACAGCTGCGCCCCAATGAACCCTCGTGCTCCAGTTACCAGTACCTTTTCCATAGCTGCACCCTGGAGCCTGAGCCGGAAAGTCGAAACCGGTTCCCAAAACGATCATGTTCGAACGAGAGATAGAGCGCGTCGACGAGTCGAAACAACGGCATCCCCACCAATGCAGAAGTTGCTGTGGTCCATCAGATCCGGGCTCAACCTTTGCTCCTTTGCCTGGGTGCCAACCGATCAAGCCAGCGAGAGTTTGCGCGCGATAAACGCCTCCGCATAGCGTTCCTGCGCCCGACACTCCATCCCCCTCAGCCGTGCCAAGCCGAGAAAAGTTTCGGCATCGAACCACTGCTTCGAGCGTTGGCTGCCGAAGTGCGCGACGAGCAAGTCTACTTTGCGCTGAATTGCAGATGCTGACACCGGCACATATAGATTCGGTCTCGCCATATCGCCATCCCACTTGGGTATCTCGTACTCTAGGATGAGATGGCCTCGGAAAGTATTCCAGGCAAGACGAGCGAGCTGACGATGGTCCTGATGTGCGTCGTCGCTGCGGTGCGTGAGGATGACATCGGGATCAACTCGGTCTTTCAATTCCTCGAACCAGACCTTGATCTTCTCACCCTGCTCAGGGAAGAAGCCGTCTCGAAAGGCCATGACCTCGATCTTGCTGCTCGCGGCCTCCCGCAGAAAATCACTGGCGGACGCTATCGCCTCCTGTTCCCGCTCGCCAGCACCGCTGAGAACGCACCAATGAACGTCGAGGCGAATGCCTTGGTCCAGCCAGCTAAGCAGTGTTGCTCCCGCACCAATTTCGATATCGTCAGAGTGCGCCCCCAAGCATAGCACCGATAGCCGATCACCCCGTCCAGCGATCTGAAGCGTCTTCACGAATTCACCGCGACCGCAACCTGGTTGCTGAGCTGCCACGGCGTATCGCCACGCTCGATCATCTCCTCGAGGACCTGCCTGTCCCTGAGCGTATCCATGGCGCGCCAAAATCCTTCATACCTGTATGCCATCAGCTCGCCGCGCTCGATAAGGCGCTTGAATGGCTGAACTACCAACTCGTCCCCTTCCCGGATGTGGTCGAATATCTCTTTGCGGAAAATGAAATATCCGCCATTGATCCAGATCTCGGATTCCTGACTCGCACGTATCTGCTGAACGGTGCCATTCTCATCAAATTCAGCAAGGTGAAATGTGATTGGCGGGTGTATGGCGATGAAGCAGCCAATCTTGCCGCTCTTCCGGAAGCTATCGATCATGTGCGGGAGCGGTGCGTCGGTCAGTCCATCGCTGTAATTGGCGAGAAACATTTCCTCGTCCTCGACCAGATGGCGGACCGCAAGCAGACGCTGACCAATGTTGCGCCATATTCCCGTGTCCACGAGTGACACGCGCCAATCTGGCGGCCGGGCGCCCAGCAATTCGACCTTCTTGCCAAAATGGGAGATTACGCAGTCAGTATTTGCCGCCTGCTTATAGTTCAGAAAATAGTCCTTCACCACGTTTGCTTTATAGCCAAGACACAGAACGAAATCCCGATGTCCATACTGGCTGTAGTATTGCATGACATGCCAGAGGATCGGCT